>NZ_JBHWGD010000013.1:22276-78170 GCF_042733235.1 Kitasatospora sp. NPDC059722 | reverse complement strand
GTTAGGGGCTTGGGTTTTGGGGGGCGGGGGGGTGGGGCGGGGGGGGGGGGGGGGGGCGGCGCCCGGGCCGGGGGGGGGGGGCGGGGGGGCGCGCCCCCCCCCCCCGGCCCCCGCGGTCCGTCTCGGGCTCTTAGGCTGGAGGGGCAGGACGACCGGGTCGAGCAGCGGGGTGAACAGGGTGAGCGAGCAGGGACAGGGCCAGGCAGGTGGCCGGGCGCAGGAGCAGGAGGCGCCGGATCAGCCGGAGCAGGCCGCGCGGGAGCGCGAGGCGAAGGAGCAGGCGCGGGCGAAGGCGCGCCTCGTCTTCGGGGACCCGCTGGACCGGCAGTCCCGGGACGACACCGACTCCGGCTGGGGCGACCGCCCCGGGGCCGGGAGCGGGCGGGGGCTGGACTGGTACCTGAGCCAGCGCCCGCCGCACCACGGCGACTGAGCGGGACGAGGGACGAGGGCAGGACGTGACGGGCCGCGCTCAGCGCAGCGGGGCGACCAGTGCGTCGCGGATCTCGGTGAGCAGCTGGACCTCCTTGGCCTCGGCCTCCGCCACCTCCTCGGCGAGGGACTTGCGCCGGGCGGCCATGCGGTTCATGGGAATGATCAGGACGAAGTAGACGACGGCGGCGGTGATCAGGAACTGGAGCACGGCGCTGAGCACCGAGCCCCAGAGGATGAGGATCCCGGACACGACCTCGCCGGTGGGGGCCACCTCGCAGGGCCCCTTGAGGCAGGAACTGTAGGACGCGAGGTCCTTCGTCCCGAAGACACCGACGATCGGATTGATGACGCCCTTGACGAAGGCGTTGACGATGTTGGTGAAGGCCGCGCCGATGACGACGGCGACGGCGAGCTCGACGACATTTCCACGCAGCAGGAATTCCTTGAAGCCCTTCATGCCGCCTCGAACGACGAAGTCGTCGGCCGGTTACGGGTGATCATCCGAAGCCCCGGATTGACAACCCGCCTGGCCCAGCGCGCCACCGGACGGCGGTGGCAGCCCGGCCCGCGCGGGCCCGAACGCGAGCGCCGCGGCCACCGCGAGCAGCACCAGCGCCGACACCCCGGCCCGCCGCCGGACGGCGCGCCACCAGCGGTGCCGTCCGCCGGCCCCGCGCCGGATCGGCCGGAAGCTCGGCACGGCCCGTCGGGGCGGAACGGTGGGTGCGGGCAGCGGGACGGCGTGGCTGAGGGCGTTCATCGGGAACCACCTCCGGGGTCGGTCGGTCTCTGGTGACCCCACGATGAGCGTCCGCCGCGAAAGCCGGAAGATGTTATCCGCAGCCTGTGGAAAACCCCGGCCCTGTGGACGATTCCGTACACCCGTACGAGCTGGCCGGGCCCGTGAACGTTGACGCGCCCGGCGATGAGGGAGCTGCCCCGAGAACGGCGGAAGGCCCGCCGCCACCGCGTGGAGCGGGGCAGCGGGCCTTCCGGTGCGTGCTGGGGTCAGCCGGCGGCCGGAGCCGGGGAGGACGAGCCCGAGGTGGACGACGCCGGGGTCGAGGACGACCCGGACGACGAGGACGTCGTCGACGAGCCCGACGACGAGGAGCTCACCGAGCTGCTCGACGAGGAGCGGCTGTCGGTCCGGTAGAAGCCCGAGCCCTTGAAGACCACGCCCACGGCCGAGAAGACCTTGCGCAGCTTCCCCTGGCAGTCGGGGCAGGTGGTCAGCGCGTCGTCGGTGAACTTCTGCACCGCCTCCAGGCCGTTGCCGCACTCGGTGCACTGGTACTGGTACGTGGGCACTTGTCTTCCTCCTGGCACTCGCGCCTGATGAGTGCTAACGATGGTCAATGATGCGGTATTCCGCTGGATGAGTCCAGCGACTCCGGTGTGACATGGGCCCGGTCGGGCCGCCGTCAGCCCTTGGCGGCGCCCACCAGCTGCGGCTCGGCGGCGGCCGGGACGGTGCCGGCGCCGGATCCGGCGACCACCGTGCTCGCCCCGCCCGACGGCGCCAGCAGGTGCCGCAGCGAGACCAGCGCGGCCAGGCCCAGCCCGGCGCCGACGGCCGGCACCAGGAACCCGGCCGACGGCCCGTGGCTGTCGATCAGCCCCCCGGCCACCATCGAGCCGACCGCCAGGCCGAGGCCGATGGCGCCGGTCAGCCAGGTGAAGGCCTCGGTCTTGGCGCCGTCCGCGACCAGCGTCTCGACCAGGGTGTAGCCGCTGATCAGGGTCGGCGCGATGGCCAGGCCGCAGACCAGTCCGGCGATCGAGAGGGTGACCAGGTTGGGCATCGCCCACAGCGTCGAGCAGCCCAGCACCAGCAGGGTGTAGCTGGTGATCATGCGCTGCTGCACCGCGCGCCGCCAGGCGATCACGCCGTAGAGCACGCCGGCCACCATCGAGCCGCCGGCGAAGATGCCGTACACGGTGCCGGCCGCGGCGTGCTGCCCGACCGAGTCGGCGAAGGCGTTGACCGAGACCTGCATGCCGCCGAACACGGCGCCGACGCCGAGGATGGCGCCGGCCAGCAGCCGGACGCCGGGCGAGGCGAGCGCGGAGACGCGCTGCGCCCCGGGCTGCGGCACGATCCGGGCCGGCGCGGTGCGGCGCTGGGCGGCGAAGGCCAGGCCGCCGACGAAGGTGAGCGCGGCCTCCGTGATCAGGCTCGCGGAGGGGCCGACCGAGGTGGCGATCTTGGCGGCCAGGATCGGGCCGACGACGAAGGTGAGCTCGTCCGTGACGGACTCGAACGCGAACGCGGTGCCGACCTTGGCGGCGGAGGAGGCGGAGGCGCCCTCGGCACCGAGCTTGGCCACCCAGCGGGCGCGGACCATCGCGCCGATCTGCGGCACGCTGGCCCCGGCCGGGACGGCGGCCAGGCACAGGCTCCAGGCCGGCGCGTGGCCGTTCGCGAGGACGATCAGCGCGGCGACCGAGGCGGCGTGCACGAAGACGGTCGGGACGAGGACGGTGGCCTGCCCGTACCGGTCGGCGAGCCGGCCGGTCTGCGGGCCGATCAGGGCCTGGGCGACGGCGGCGACCGCCGTGACGGTGCCGGCCGTGCCCCACGAGCCGCCGGTGCCCGTGACGAGCATCAGGATGCCCATGCCGAGCATGGCGTAGGGCAGCCGCGCGACGAACGCGGGTGCCAGGAACGTCCAGGCACCCGGGGTGCGCAGCAGCGCGCCGTACCCGACGCGCGCGGGTGCGGCGTCCGGGGCGGTGGGGGTGTCCGTGGCGTCGTCGACCGTTCGGCGGGCCGTCACGGTCGTCCTTCCTGCTGCCTGGTAGCGCGGCAAGGGCATGGGGTGGCCCCGACGGCGCCGAGAGTCGTCCTCTCGTGCGTCGACCGGGGTAGATACCGGGCCGCTCCGGCGTGGTTGCCGAGAGCCGGGCCGCAGCCGCCGAGCGGTCGCGCCAACTCTGCATCAGGCAGATGCTGGGTTGGTCAAAAAGCGGTGTTCTTCCACCATACAGTTACGCGCGTAGATAGCGCTAGGCCCCAACGGATCCAAGCCGGAACGGGCTTCCAGGCCCCGAAAGGCCCGGTACGCCACCACTGTACGGCTCACTTCCCGTACAGCCACCCCGCGAGCTTGCCGCCCTTGTCCACGGCCCGCAGCCGCTTCTCCGCCGCCTCGCCGACCTCGTCCGTCGTGACGACGAGCAGCTCGTCGCCGCCGCGCAGCACCGTCGCCCGGTCCGGCACGAAGGAGCTCCCCTCCCGGACGACCAGGGTGACCGCCGCCCCCTTGGGCAGCCGCAGCTCGCCGACCTCCACGCCGGACATCCGGGACTCGGGGGAGAGCGCGACGGACAGCAGGTGGCCGTGCAGCTTCTCCAGCGGCGCGGACTCGATGTCGAGGTCCTGGCCCATCGCGCCCTCGCCGATCTTCAGATGCCTGGCCACCCAGGGCAGGGTCGGGCCCTGGAGCAGGGTGAAGACGACGACCAGGATGAAGACGATGTTGAAGACGTCCTCGGCCTTGTGCGCGCCCGAGACCACCGGGATGGTGGCGAGCACGATGGGCACCGCCCCGCGCAGCCCGGCCCAGCTCAGCAGGGCCTGCTCCTTGCCGGGCACCCGGAACGGCGTCAGCGTGAGCACCACCGACAGCGGCCGCGCGAGGAAGACCAGCACCCCGCCGATGACGAGCGCCGGGATCACCGCGTCGCCCATCGTCTCGGGCGTGCACAGCAGGCCGAGCAGGACGAACATTCCGATCTGCCCGATCCAGGCCAGGCCGTCCGCGAAGCCGCGCACCGCCGGGCCGTGCGGCAGCTTGGCGTTGCCGAGGATCACGGCGCTGATGTAGACGGCGAGGAAGCCGGAGCCGTGCAGCAGCGCGCCGCCCGCGTAGGCGAGCACGGTCAGCGCCATGACGGCGATCGGGTAGAGGCCGGAGGACGGCAGGGCGACGTGCTTGATCCCGAACGCGCCGAGCTTGCCGACCGCGAGGCCGATCACCGCGCCGATCGCGAGCTCGGCGGCGATCGTGCCGAGCAGGACGTACCAGGAGTCCAGCTCGCCGGTGGTGGCGAAGGCGACGACCAGGATGACGACGGGCGCGTCGTTGAAGCCGGACTCGGCCTCCAGCAGGCCGGTGAGCCGGTGCGGCAGCGGGACCATCCGCAGGACGGAGAAGACGGCCGCGGCGTCGGTGGAGGAGACGATCGCGCCGAGCAGCATCGAGGTGCGCCAGTCCAGGCCGACCAGCCAGTGCGCGCCGGCGGCGGTGACGAACACGCTCACCCCGACGCCGACGGTGGCGAGCACGGTGGCCGCCGGCATCACCGGCTTGACCTCTCTCCAGCTGGTCTTCAGACCGCCCTCGGCGAGGATCACCACGAGGGCCGCGTAGCCGATCACCTGGGTGAGCTCGGCGTTGTTGAAGGTGACGCCGATGCCGTTCTGGCCGAGGGCGACGCCGATCCCGAGGTAGATGAGGAGGCTGGGTAGCCCTGATCGGGTCGATATCCGCACGGCGACCACCGCGACCAGGAGGATCACGGAGAACTCGAGAAGCAGCTGGTTCAGGTGGTCGACGTTCACGCAGGGGCACCTCGTGCAGGCATGGGGGCGGGCGGGGTGTCTCTCGGTGGTGCTGGTGTCTCTCGGTGGTGCTGGTGGTGCTGGAGTCTCTCGGTGATGCAGGTGATGCGGGTAGTGCTGGTGGTACCGGGGTGAGCCGCGGACCCGTTAAGAAGCCGTCAATACTCCTCTTGCGGATCGTTACTCATTCTAACATTTTGCCATATCTTTAGTTGGGCTCCTCACACAGGCCCCGTTCCGGGCCGTCCCCGTGCACGCCGTCCCATGGACTCGGCCTAATGTGGTGCCCTGTCACGGCCGCAGGCCCTGGACACGCCCGCCCGCCCCGAAGTCGAGGACCGCAAGGACCCAGATGCCCCGCTCCAAGAAGTTCCGGCGCGCCCGTCTGATCGTGATCGTGCTGGTCGTGCTGCTGGTGGCCGGCGTCGGCTACGGCGGTTACCGGGGGGTCGCCGCGGTCCGCGCGTCCTTCCCGACGGTCGACGGCACCGTGAAGATCGCGGGCCTGAGCGCGCCGGTCGACGTCAAGCGCGACGCCAACGGCATCCCGCAGATCTACGCCGACACCTCCGAGGACCTCTACCGCGCCCAGGGCTACGTCCAGGCGCAGGACCGCTTCTGGGAGATGGACGTCCGCCGGCACATCACCGCCGGCCGCCTCTCCGAGATGTTCGGCGACTCCCAGGTCGACACCGACTCCTTCATCCGCACCATGGGCTGGCGCCAGGTGGCGCAGAAGGAGTTCGACACCAAGCTCTCGCCGGAGACCAAGAAGTACCTCCAGGCGTACTCGGACGGCGTCAACGCCTGGCTGGCCGAGCACCCGGGCGGGGAGAAGGCCTCGCTGGAGTACGCGATGCTCGGCGCCGTCAACAGCGGCTACAAGCCCGAGCAGTGGAGCCCGGTCGACTCGGTGGCCTGGCTCAAGGCGATGGCCTGGAACCTCTCCGGGAACCTCCAGGAGGAGATCGACCGCTCGCTGCTGTCCCAGGACTTCACCCCGGACAAGATCGCCGAGCTGTACCCGGACTACCCGTACGCCCGCAACGGCACGATCGTGAAGACCGGCACGGTCTCGGGCGACACCTACCGCCCGGCCGACGGCTCCACCGCGCCGGGCGCCGGCAACCCCGCGGCCCCCACCGCGCAGGGCGCGGCCACCACCAAGGCGCTCCTGCAGGGCCTCACCGACCGGGTCGACGCGATGCCGCAGCTGCTCGGCCGCCCGGGCCAGGGCATCGGTTCCAACTCCTGGGTGGTGGCCGGCTCGCACACCACGACCGGCCAGCCGCTGATGGCCAACGACCCACACCTCGGCCCCGGCCTGCCCTCGGTCTGGTACCAGACGGGCCTGCACTGCCGCACCGTTTCGCCGACCTGCCAGTTCGACGTCACCGGCTTCACCTTCGCGGGCATGCCCGGCGTGGTGATCGGCCACAACAAGGACGTCGCCTGGGGCTTCACCAACCTGGGCGCCGACGTCACCGACCTGTACCTGGAGAAGGTCACCGGCCCGGACACCTACCAGGTGGACGGCAAGGACGTGAAGTTCGACCTCCGCAAGGAGACCATCAAGGTCGCCGGCGGCGAGGACCGCACCATCACCGTCCGCACCACCCAGACCGGCGCCCCGCTCATCTCCGACCAGAGCACCGAGCAGCAGAACGTCGGCAAGTACGCCCCGAACGGCAGCGCCGCCCCCGACCGCGGCACCGGCGGCTACGGCGTCGCCCTGCAGTGGACGGCGCTGAACCCCGGCAAGACGATGGACGCCGTCTTCGAGCTGGACAAGGCGAAGAACTGGGACGACTTCCGCAACGCCGCCAAGGACTTCGCCGTCCCCGCGCAGAACCTGATCTACGCCGACGCGAAGAACATCGGCTACCAGGCCCCGGGTGACATCCCGGTCCGCGGCAAGGGCGACGGCACGCTCCCGGCCCCGGGCTGGGACTCCGCCTACCAGTGGAAGGGCTCGATCCCCTTCGCCGCCCTGCCGTACAGCTTCAACCCGTCCGCCGGCTACATCGTCACCGCCAACCAGGCCGTGGTCGACCCGACGTACAAGTACGGCCTCACCAAGGACTGGGAGTACGGCACCCGGGCCAAGGAGATCACCGACCAGATCGACGGCCTGCTCAAGAACAACGGCAAGATCTCGCCGGACGACATGCAGACCCTGCAGCTGGACAACACCAGCGTCATGGCCAAGACGCTCGTCCCGCTGCTGCTCAAGCAGCAGATCGACGACCCGTACGTGCGCGAGGCCCAGGACCTCCTGAAGGACTGGAACTACCACCAGGACGCCGACTCGGCCGCCGCCGCGTACTACAACGCGGTCTGGCGCCAGCTGCTCACCCTCGCGTTCGGCCAGAAGTTCCCGGCCGACATCCGCGCCAAGGGCAACTGCCTGCTGGTCCGCCAGCAGGACGACCCGACCAAGCCGGACAGCTCCAGCAAGATCGTCACCGAGTGCGGCACCCGCGACCCGGACAAGGCCCAGCCCGACGGCGGCGACCGCTGGACCGAGGTCGTGCGCCAGCAGCTGAGCAAGCCCGACAGCACCTGGTGGACGTACATCGACTCGCAGCACAAGGAGCAGAAGGGCCTGGACAACCTGCTCCAGGAGGCGATGAAGAACGCCCGCCAGGAGCTGACCTCGCTGCTCAGCAAGGACGTCTCCAGCTGGAGCTGGGGCCGCCTGCACAAGCTGACGCTGCGCGAGCAGACCCTCGGCACCGACGACTCGTCGATCGCCTCCGGCGTCGTCCACAAGCTGCTCAACCGCGGCCCGTACCGCCTCTCCGGCAGCTCGGCGGCGGTCGACGCGGCGGGCTGGAACGCGGCGGCCGGCTACCAGGTGGACTGGATCCCGTCGATGCGCATGGTCGTCGACCTGAGCGACTTCGACTCCTCGCGCTGGGTCAACGTCGGCGGCGCCTCCGGCCACGCCTTCCACGAGAACTACAACGACCAGACCGACCTCTGGCTCAAGGGCAAGCTGCTGACCTGGGCCTACACGCCGGACGCGGTCGAGAAGGCGACCAAGCACAAACTGGTC
The DNA here is from genome assembly GCF_042733235.1 of Kitasatospora sp. NPDC059722. Taxonomy (NCBI): domain Bacteria; kingdom Bacillati; phylum Actinomycetota; class Actinomycetes; order Kitasatosporales; family Streptomycetaceae; genus Kitasatospora; species Kitasatospora sp. NPDC059722. The sequence goes on along the minus strand of NZ_JBHWGD010000013.1, from coordinate 70,110 downwards.
CTGACCAACGGCTGACGCCCGGAGCACCGGTGGGGCCCCGCGGGCCCCCCCGCGCGGCGCCCCCCCGGCCGCCGGCGCCGCCCCGCGCGCGCGGGGCCCCCCCGGGGGGGGCGCGCGCCCCGCGCGCGCCGCCCCCCGCCCCCCCCCCCTCCCGCCCGCCCCCCCCCCCCCCCCCCGTCTCCGGCCCCGCCGCGCGGTCCGGGATCACCCGAGCGGGTGGCGCCCCGACGGCGTGACCGCCACGTCCACCGGACGGTCGTGCGGCTCGGCCGGCACCTCCGCCAGCAGCTCGTGCTCGTACAGCAGCACCGCCAGCACCGGCCGCGCCCCGGCCCGCTCCAGCCGGGCCAGCACCCGGTCGTAGCTGCCGCCGCCACGGCCCAGCCGCAGCCCGCGCCGGTCCACCGCCAGCCCCGGCAGCAGCACCACCGACGCCCCCACGACGGCCTCCGGCCCCAGCCGCGGCCCGACCGGCTCCAGCAGCCCGCGCCCGGCCGGGGCCAGCGCGTCCACGCCCTCGTACACCGCCCAGTCCAGGTCGTTGTCGGCCAGCAGGACGGGCAGCAGCACCCGCACGCCCCGCGCCCGCAGTCCGTCCAGCAGCGGCCCCGTCCCGGGCTCGGCGCCGACGGAGACGTACGCGGCGACCGTGGCCCCCGGCGCGGCCAGCCCCCCGGCGTGCACGGCCAGCGCGTGCGCCGCCTCCGCGCGCTGTTCCCCGGTGAGTGCCCGGCGATCGGCCAGCAGCCGTGTCCTCAGCCCGCTCTTCTCGTTGTGCATGGGATCTCCCCTGCTCTGCTCCGAGGTCCTCTGAACCCCGCCATGGCCCCCGCCACCGACGGGCCGAGCCTGACACGCGAAAGGGCGCCCCGATTGCCCACCCCGCTGCTGGTCCACGCCCTGGCCGCGCTGAGCGTCCCCGCGCTGGCCGGCACCACCGTGCTCGGTCTGCGGCTGCGCCGGGCGCACGGCGAGGCCGCCGACCGGGAGGCGCTGCTGCACGAGCGGGTCGCCGAGCTGGAGGGCCGCTGCGCCGAACTGGAGCGCACCGCCTCCTGCGACCCGCTCACCGGCGTGTGGAACTACCGGCACCTCCAGCTCACCCTGGACCGCGAGATCGAGCGCGCCCGCCGCGCAGAGCAGTCCGACCAGCACGAGGGGCCGCGCCCGCTGGCCGTGCTGCTCCTGGAGATCGCGGGCTTCGACGCGATCGTCACCGAGCACGGGCGCGCGCGGGCCGGCGCCATACTGCGCGACCTCGCCCAGCGCCTGGCGATGGAGATCCGCCGGTCCGACACCCTCGGCCGCTACAGCGGCGAGGAGTTCCTGGTGATCCTGCCGGACACCGGCGCCGAGGGCGCCGCCCAGGTCGCCGAGCGGCTGGTCTGGTCGGTGCGCCGGCACCTGCTGCTCGACTGGTCCTCCGGCCCCCGCGAGCCCCGCCCGGCGCGCGGCAACGGCCTCACCGCCGCCGTCGGCGTCGCCGTGCTCCCCGAGGACGGCACCCACGCGGCCGTCCTGCTCCGGGCCGCCGACCGGGCGCTCGCCGGGGCCCGCGCGGCGGGCGGCGACTGCTGGCGCGGCAGCCTGCCGGCCGGGCACCGCGCGCCCGTCACTTCCGGTACGGAGGGCGGTCCGACTGCCGAACGTGACCGTTCGGAAAAGCCGGGTAGTCTGTCGCCCTGTGCCGGCGGGGACCCCCTCTCCCAGCCGGTCATTTCCCAGACGCCTGCCACCGCGGCCGGCCCCGGCGACGGGCTTCCCCAGCCGCCCGACCGCGCCCGGACGGCTGAAAACGTGCCTTAGTAAGGTTTGCGCATGACGACGACCAACACTCGAATTCCGGTAACCAAGGCCGTGGTACCCGCGGCCGGACTGGGCACCCGCTTCCTCCCGGCCACCAAGGCCACGCCGAAGGAGATGCTGCCCGTCGTCGACAAGCCGGCCATCCAGTACGTCGTCGAGGAGGCCGCCGCCGCGGGGCTGTCCGACATACTGATGGTCACGGGCCGCAACAAGCGCGCCCTGGAGGACCACTTCGACCGCGCCTACGAGCTGGAGGAGCTCCTCGCCCGCAAGGGTGACGAGGACCGCCTGCGCCGCGTCCGCGAGTCCGTCGAACTGGCGAACATGCACTACGTCCGCCAGGGCGACCCGAAGGGCCTCGGCCACGCCGTCTCGGTCGCCGAGCAGCACGTCGCCGGCCAGCCCTTCGCCGTCCTCCTCGGCGACGACCTGATCGACCCCCGCGACCCGCTGCTGGCCCGCATGATCGAGGTCCAGCAGGAGCTCGGCGGCTCGGTCGTCGCCCTCATGGAGGTCGACCCCTCCCAGATCCACCTGTACGGCTGCGCCGCCGTCAAGGCGAACGGCTTCGGCGAGGACGTCTTCCAGGTGACCGACCTGGTCGAGAAGCCCGACACCGCCGACGCCCCGTCGAACTACGCCGTCATCGGCCGCTACGTCCTCGACCCCTCGGTCTTCGACGTGCTGCGCGAGACCCCGCCCGGCCGCGGCGGCGAGATCCAGCTCACCGACGCCCTGCGCGAGCTGACCACCCGCGACGCGGAGTCCGGCGGCCAGGTGCACGGCGTGCTCTTCAAGGGCCGCCGCTACGACACCGGCGACCGCGCCGACTACCTGCGCGCTATCGTCCGACTGGCCTCCGAGCGCGAGGACCTGGGCCCGGAGTTCCGCTCCTGGCTGCGGGAGTTCGTCGCCACCGAGCTGCAGGACTGACACACCGACCGAGAGCGAGCCGCCGATGACCGGGTCCGAGCACAGCCACAGCGCCGCCGCAGCCTGCTGCGACGCCACCGCGGACCCGGTACCGGCGGCTCCTCGCCTGTGGACGGTCGACGAGCACCTCGCCGACGTCCTCGCCGCCGTCACCCCGCTGCCGGCCATCGAACTCGGCCTGCTCGACGCCCGCGGCTGCCGGCTCGACGAGGACGTGCTCGCGGACGGCGACCTGCCGCCGTTCGACAACAGCTCGATGGACGGGTACGCCGTCCGCACCGCCGACACCGTCCGCGCCACCGCCGAGTACCCCTCGGTGCTCGCCGTGGTCGGCGACATCGCGGCCGGCGCCGGCGAACTGCCCCGGGTCGGACCGGGCCAGGCCGCCCGGATCATGACCGGCGCCCCCATCCCGCCCGGCGCGGAGGCCGTCGCCCCGGTCGAGTGGACCGACGGCGGCACCGGCACCGGCGAGGCGGCCGACGCGATGACCGCGGCCGTCGAGGACGAGGAGGTCCGGGTCCTGCGCCCGGTCGCCGAAGGCGCCCACATCCGCCGCCGCGGCAGCGACGTCGCGGCCGGCTCGCGCGTCCTGGAGGCCGGCACCCGGCTCGGCCCCACCCAGCTCGGCCTGCTCGCCGCGATCGGCCGGGCCACCGTGAAGGTCCGCCCGCGCCCCCGGGTGGTCGTGCTGTCCACCGGCAGCGAGCTGGTCCAGCCCGGCGAGCCCGTCGGCCCCGGCCAGATCTCCGACTCCAATAGCTTCACCCTCACCGCCGCGGCCCAGGACGCCGGCGCCATCGCCTACCGGGTCGGCGGGGTCCCGGACGACGCCGCCCGGCTGCGCGCCGTCCTGGAGGACCAGCTCGGCCGCGCCGACCTCATCGTCACCAGCGGCGGCGTCAGCGTCGGCGCGTACGACGTGGTCAAGGAGGTCTTCGAGTCCTACGGGGGCGTGGACTTCCGGCGGCTGCGGATGCAGCCCGGCAAGCCGCAGGGCTTCGGGCGGATCGGCGCCTCCGCGGGCTCGGCCGGCGTGCCGCTGCTCGCCCTGCCCGGCAACCCGGTCAGCGCCTACATCTCCTTCGAGCTGTTCGTCCGCCCGGTCATCCGCACCATGCTCGGCGCCCCGGACGTGCACCGCCCGGTGGTCCGCGCGCTCTGCCCGGCGGCGCTGCGCTCCCCGGCCGGGCGGCGGCAGTTCCTGCGCGGCCGGTACGCGCCGGACGGCACGGTCGAGCCGGTCGGCGGGGCCGAGTCCCACCTGGTCGGCGCGCTGGCCCGGGCGAACTGCCTGATCACCGTCCCCGAGGACGTCACGGAGCTGCCCGCGGGCAGCTCCGTGGACGTGGTCCTGCTCGACTCCTGAGGCCCGTCCCGTCCCGTGATCCGGCCCCTCCCACGCGGCGGGGCGGGGGAGCTGTACGGTAGCGCGGTATTCGATCTGCGCGCCCCTGGAGCCCCCGTGACCACACCTCCCCCCGGCGACCGCCTCACCCACGTCGACGACCAGGGCGCGGCCCGGATGGTCGACGTCTCCGAGAAGGCCACCACCGCGCGCACCGCCGTCGCGGCCGGCCGGGTCAGGGTCTCCCCGAAAGTGGTCGAACTGCTGCGCGGCGAGGGCGTGCCCAAGGGCGACGCCCTCGCGGTCGCCCGGATCGCCGGGATCATGGGCGCCAAGCGGACGCCCGACCTGATCCCGCTCTGCCACCCGATCGCCGTCTCCGGCGTGAAGGTCGACCTCGCCGTCGCCGACGACGCGGTCGAGATCACCGCCACCGTGAAGACCGCCGACCGCACCGGCGTCGAGATGGAGGCGCTGACCTCCGTGACGGTCGCCGCGCTGACCGTCATCGACATGGTCAAGGCGGTGGACAAGGGCGCCGCCATCGAGTTCGTCCGGGTGCTCAGCAAGACCGGCGGCAAGAGCGGCGACTGGTTCGCCCCTGGGGTGGACGCATGAAGGCGTCGGCAGGGAAGGCGCTGGCCGTCACCGTCTCCAACCGCGCCTCGGCCGGTGTCTACGCGGACAAGGGCGGCCCGCTGCTGGTCGCCGGGCTGACCGCGATGGGCTTCACCGCCGACGGCCCGCGCGTCGTGCCGGACGGCGAGCCCGTCGAGGCGGCCCTGCGGGAGGCCGTCGCGGCCGGCTACGACGTCGTGCTGACCACCGGCGGCACCGGCATCTCGCCGATGGACCTCACCCCCGAGATGACCGCCCGGGTCATCGACCGGCAGGTCCCCGGCATCGCCGAGGCGATCCGCGCGCACGGCCGCGACAAGGTGCCGACCTCGGCGCTCTCCCGCGGGCTGGCCGGTCTCGCCGGACGTACGCTGATCGTCAACCTGCCGGGATCGACCGGCGGCGTCCGGGACGGCCTCGCCGTGCTGGGGCCGCTGCTCGCCCACGCCGTCGACCAGCTCGGCGGAGGGGACCACCCCCGGCCCGACGACGCGGCACCCGGGAGAGCGCACTGAACGCCGGCTGGCCGGTAGAGCTCCATGAGGGGGAGGTCGCGCTGCGCCCGATCAGGGTGCGCGACCAGCGCGACTGGCAGGAGGTCAGCCGCCGCAACCGGGACTGGCTGCGGCGCTGGGAGGCCACCGTGCCGCCCGGCCCGGCCGGCCAGGCGGCCGGGCCGCGCCCGACCTTCCGGCAGATGGTCCGCTTCCTGCGCGGGGAGGCCTCGGCCGGGCGGATGCTGCCCTTCGTCGTGCTCCACGAGGGCCGGCTGGTCGGCCAGCTGACCGTCGGCGGAATCACCTGGGGCTCGATGTGCTCGGCCAACGTCGGCTACTGGGTCGACGAGGCGGTGGCCGGCCGCGGCATCATGCCCACCGCCGTGGCGCTTTCGGTCAACCACTGTTTCCGCAACCTCGGGCTGCACCGGATCGAGGTCTGCATCCGCCCGGAGAACACCCCGAGCCGCCGGGTGGTGGAAAAGCTCGGGTTCCGTCCGGAGGGAATGCGCCCGCGCTATCTCCACATCGACGGCGACTGGCGCGACCACCTCGTGTACGCGCTGACGGCCGAGGAGGTCCCCGAGGGGATGCTGGAACGCTGGCGGGCGCTCAGTTCGGCTGCGGGCCGCGATAATTGAATGTATGTTCGAATCAAATATCGATATGGCATCGACGTGGAGACGGACGGTCACAAATGCCGTCAAAATAGTCGGAGAATCAGCTTGATCACACGACACGCCGCGTCAAATTGCTGTCGGGCCTTCCCCGTCGCCCGTACGGTGTGAATCGTGAGCAGTAGCGGCCTTATCTACGCCGTCATCGTAGGGGCCTGGGCCGCCTATCTGGTGCCCATGTGGCTTCGCAGGCAGGACGAACTCAACGAGGCGCGCCCGACGGAACGCTTCAGCACCGCCATCCGCCTGCTGGCCGGGCGTTCGGCGCTGGAGCGGCGGGCGGCCCGGTCCCTGGGCGACGAATCGCGTGACGACGAGCAGAGCAGCGACGGCCCTCCCGCACGGGACGAGGCCGTCTCCGGCGACCCCGCGGACCGGGAGCCCGAGCCCCCGGCGGAGCGGCCCGAGCGCCCCGGGCGGCCGGCCCCGGTCCCCGCGCCGCCGGGCGGGGCGGAGCGCCGGGCGCGCCTGCTGGCCCGCCGGCGCCGGATGGTCACCGCCCTCTTCCTGGCCTTCGCGCTCGGCGCGGTGGTCGCGGCGGTGGCCGGACTGGCCTTCCTGTGGGTGCCGGCCGTCCCGGCGGTCCTCCTGACCCTCTACATCGGTCACCTGCGCAAGCTGGAGCGCCAGCGCTACGAGGTGAAGCTCGACCGGGTCCGGGCCGCGCAGGCCGCCGAGCGGCTGCGCAAGCGCGAGCAGCAGCGCGCCGAGGCCCGGGCGGCCGACGAGGTGCAGACCGCGGTCGTCGCCCCGCCGGAGCCGTCGGCCCCGGCCGAGCCGCGGGTCGCCCGCCGTCCGCACCTGCGGCTGGCCCCGGGGCCCGAGGAGGTCCGGGGTGCGGCGTCGTCGGCCTCGGCGCTCGTGGAGGCGACGGAGCACGACGAGTGGGTCGACGGCATGCGCGAGCGCGGCGCGGCCGGCCCGGACTCCTGGGAGCCGGTGCCCGTCCCGCTGCCGACGTACGTGACGGCGCCGGTCGCCCCGCGGGTCTCCCGCGGCCTGGACCTGACGGCCCCGGGAACGTGGACCGCCGGGCGTCCGACGGAGTCGCGCAACACCCCGCTCTTCGACCAGTACGCCGAGCCGCCGGCCCCCGAGACCCGCCCGCGCGCCGCCAACGAGTGAGCGGCCGCGGGCCCCGGCCGGCAGCGGGATCGGGGGGTGGTCACGGACCCCCTCCGAAAGGTGCTAAAGTTTCTTCTCGTTGGGGCTGTGGCGCAGTCCGGTAGCGCACCTCGTTCGCATCGAGGGGGTCAGGGGTTCGAATCCCCTCAGCTCCACCCAACAAGGGCCCCGCCCGGTCGACAAGACCGGGCGGGGTTCCTGCTTTGTGGCGGCGTTCGCGTCAACTGTCCGTGGGGGCGGGTGTCCTGGCGGTCGGTCCGGTCCCGCCGGCGGCCTGTGAAGAAGGTCACACGGCGCCGCTCCCGCCGGTTCCGGAGCCACGGTCGGCCCTCAGGGGGGTCGGTTATGGTGGGTTGGCCCAGACGGCGACGAGGGAACGATCTGGTCTATCTCAACGGGGTGCCATCGCGGTGCGCGAGTTCGGTCTGACACGGTGGGCACGACGGACGGACGCGGAGGACCGCGGCACCACTCCAGCCCCCGGAGGACCGGCTCCGAGCGTGGTCGTCGCGGGCTGCCTCGCGGCGCTCTCCCTGGCGGTGTACGCCGTCGTGCGCCACTTCCACGGCCAGACGATGGTCGACATGCTCGTCTACCGGGCCGAGGGCGCGGCCGTCGTGCACGGCCAGGACCTGTACGCGATGCGGCTGCCCGGCTGGGACCTGCCCGCCACGTACCCGCCGTTCGCCGCGATGCTGTTCGTGCCGAGCACCTGGTTCGACGTGAGCACGCTGCGCGTCCTGGTGCAGCTGCTCAACCTCGGCCTGCTGGCGCTCGCCGCCCACCTCTCCTTCCGCCTGGTCGGCCGGCCGGCCGCGCGGCACCGCACCGCCGCCGTGCTCCTCGCGACCGGGTTCGGCGTCTGGCTGGAGCCGGTCTTCACCACGTTCCAGTACGGGCAGGTCAACCTCGGCATCCTGTGCCTGGTCCTGTGGGACCTGACCCGCCCGGACCGCAGCCGCGCCAAGGGCGTGGGCATCGGCCTGGCCACCGCCATCAAGATCACCCCCGGCCTGTTCGCGGTCTACCTGCTGCTGACCGGCCGGATCAGGGCCGCGCTGGTCTCCGGGGGCACCTTCCTGGCGGCCGGACTGGTCGGCTGGCTCGTGCTGCCCGACGCGACCTTCGGGTTCTGGACGAAGTACCTGTGGGACCCGAGCCGGGTCGGGGTCACCGTCATCGCCGACAACCAGTCGCTGCGCGGCGCCGTCTGCCGACTGCTCAGCAGCAACGAGCCCGGCCTCGCCGGACTGGCCGCGTGCGCGGCCGTCGGCATCCTCGGCCTCGGCGTGGCCGTCCTGGCCGGGCGCTCGCGCTCGCTGCGGCGCGCCGACGCGTGGGGCGCCCTGTGCACCGCGTTCACGGCGCTCCTGGTGTCGCCGATCAGCTGGACCCACCACTGGGTGTGGTGCATCCCGCTGCTCGCCCTGCTGGCCGTGGAGGCCAGGACCACCGGGCGCAAGGTCCTGCTCGGGGTGGCGCTGGCGGTGTTCCTCTCGCACGCGATGTGGACCGTGCCGCACCGCTGGGGGCTCGGCGTTGCCTGGTACTGGCAGCTGCCGTCCTCGGTCTACGCGCCGTTCGGCATCGCCCTGCTGGTCGTCGTGGCGCTGCGGCTGTACCGCCTGCGCGGCGGCCCGGGCGAGCTCGGAGCCGAGGCCGACGAGGTGCTCCGCCGCGCCGAGCTCGGCGCGGACGCGGCCCTGACGAAGCAGGCGTGACCATGGCCGTCGACACCCGCTCCGCGACACCCGCCCCCGCCCGGCTGCCCGGCGCCGCCGTGCGCTCGGCGCTGGCCGGCAGCCCGGCCCGGCGCACCGTGCTGCTCGGCGTCCTGTGCTTCGCCGTCATGTGCGCCATCGGGCTGCAGGGCTGGACCTCGGTCGCGCTCGGCGGCTTCGACCTCGGGATCTTCGACCAGGGCATCCGCGGCTACGCCCACTTCGGGCTGCCCGTCTCGACGCTGAAGAGCTACCACCACGAGTTCCCGCCGGGCTTCTCGCTCCTCGGCGACCACTTCTCGCCGGTCCTCGCGCTGCTCGCGCCGCTGTACTGGATCTGGGACGACCCGCGCTCGCTGATCCTCGGGCAGGCCCTGCTCTTCGCGTCCGGCGTGCCGCTGATCCGGCGGATCGCCGTCCACGCCTTCGCGTACACCGCCCCGGCCACCGCCCGGCGCGCCGCCGACCTGGCGGGCCTCGTCTACGCCCTCGGGTGGCCGCTGCTGGTCGCCTCCCGGGTGGGCTTCCACGAGGTGGCCTTCGCCGTGCCGCTGACCCTGCTGATGCTGGAACGCGGCCTGGCCCGGAAGTACTGGACGGTGGCCCTGGCCGCCGTCCTGCTGTGCTGCACCAAGGAAGACCTCGGCCTGATGGTGGCCGCGTACGGACTGGTCCTGCTGCTGCGCCTGCGCGGCTCCGGGGACCGCGCCGGCCGGTACACCGGCATCGGGCTGCTGGTGGGCGGACCGCTCGCCTCGGCCGTCGCGATCAAGTGGCTGATCCCGGCGATGGGCGGCGAGCCGGGCTACTACTGGAACTACGGCTCGATCGGCAGCGACGCCGGGGACGCCCTGCACAACCTGCTGGGCAACCCGTTCCTGCTGGTCCAGGCCGCCTTCGACCAGCCGCTCAAGCCGCTGCTGCTGCTCTGGCTCTTCGGCACGATGTTCCTGCTGCCGCTGCGCTCGGCGACCGTCCTGTGCGCGGTGCCGCTGCTGGCCGAGCGGATCCTCTCCAGCAACCCCAACCACTGGTCGATCGCCCGCCACTACGACTCCATGCTGTGGCCGATCCTGCTCACCGCGGCCGTCGAGGTGACCGGCCGGCTGATGGCCGAGGAGCGCACGGCGCGCCGCGGCCGCCTCCTGGGCCTGGCCGCGGCGGGCTGCGCGCTGGTCGCCGCCGTGCCGCTCGGGCTCGCGCAGCTGGCCGTGCCGTCCTCCTGGCAGCCCAAGACGAGCGAGGCGGCGCTCGTCCGGGCGGCCGCGCTCGTCCCCGACGGCGCGTCGGTGGAGGCGGACAACCAGATCGCGCCGCGGCTCACCGCCCGGGCGGACGTGGTGCTGGTGGACGGCACCCCGCGCGGGCGCGAGTACGTGCTCACGCGGTCGGACAAGCGCTCGTTCCCGTTCGAGACGGACAAGCAGCAGGCCGAGCGGATCCAGCTGCTGCTGGCCCACGGGTACCGGCAGATCTGGGCCGAGGACGGCGTGGTGCTGCTGCACCGGGAGGGCACCGAGCCGATCCCGGGCGAGCACGTGCCGGGCGGGGACAGCAAGCCCGTCCAGGACAAGGTGCCGTCGGACGTGGGGCACAACCTCTTCCGGGGCTGACACTCAGGCCCGGACGACCACGACCGGGCACCCCGCGTGGTGGAGGCAGTACTGGGAGACGGTGCCGAGCAGGGCCCCCGGCGGGGCGCGGCGGCCCCGGCTGCCGACGACCAGGGCGGCGGCCCCCTCGGCGGCGGCCACCAGGGTGGGGCCGGGCGCTCCGGCAGCGAGGTGGCGGCGGACGGCGAGCCCTTCGGGGCAGGCGGCCAGCGTCTCGTCGAGGATCTCGGCGGCGCGGCGCTCGGGCCCGAAGCCGTCCAGGGCGGGCGGGACGAACCCGTGCTCGCCGTACAGGCAGGGGAAGTCCCAGACGGTCACGGCCTCCAGCGGGGCGCCGCTCAGGCCGGCCAGGCGGGCCGCCCAGCGGACGGCGGCGCGGGAGGCCGGGGAGCCGTCCACGCCGACCACGATCCTGCCGTCGGGCTGCCGGGCCATGCATCGAGCGTAGGGCCCGTCGTCGGACTCCCGCCTGCCGTGCGGGCGGAAGCCCGACGACGGGCCCTGAGACGCCCGAGGGCCGGCCGGAACTCCGTCCCGGCCGGCCCTCGGGCGCGCAAGCGCGTCAGGGGCGCTGGGTGTCCGTGTACGCGCCGTGCTGGTGGGCGCCGGCCTGGGCCGGCACCGAGCCGTAGCGGCCCGGGCGGCGACCGCGCGGGTGGCGGGTCAGGTGGAAGCCGAGGACGCCCGCGACGGCGGCCAGGGCGCCGCCGCCGATCGTCCAGTACCAGCGGCTGTTCCAGCCGGAGAACCAGCCGGTGTACCAGTGGTCCGCCGCCTTCACCGGGGCCGCCGCCTTGGCGGTGCTCGCGCCGCCGCCGGCCGGCGGGACGAGCGGCGCCTTGAGCTCGCCCCCCTCGGGCTGGGCGTTGTCGGCGTTGCCCTTGGCAGCGGTGTGCAGCTGGACGGAGGCGGCGAGGCCGAGGTCCTGCTGCGCGACGTCGGTGGCCGCGAGCTTCACGTAGTACGTGCCGGGCAGCGGGTCGCCGGACCACGGCTCGGCCCAGGTGCGGACCTCGCGCAGGGTGCAGCTCAGGGCGAGCGAGGCGGTGTTCTCGTCGCCCGTGGCGTTCTGGGTGCCGGCGGTGCAGGCCTGACGGCGGCGCAGCCCGTCGAAGACCTCGACGGCCCAGGTCTGCGGGCCGTGTCCGTGCCGGTCGGCGGCGGGGGCCAGGTTGACGGTCACGGAGACCGTCGGGGTCTGGCCCTCGGCGGCCCCGAACGCCCAGTACAGGTAGTCGCCGGTGGAGGCGGCGACGTTGGCGTCCTGGCCGGGGGAGAGGTTGACGGCGGTCAGGAAGGAGGTGCCGGCCTTGGTCGCCGGGGCCGCGGTGCCGCTCGCGCTCGGCGCGGGGGTCGGCGAGGCGGCGGAGGCCGCCGGGGCGGCCAGCGCGAGGGCGGGCAGCAGGGCGGAGGCGGCGAGCAGGCCGCGAAGAGTCCTACGCATGGTCAGTTCTCCCGCCAGACGGCGATCCGCCAGCGGGCGATCCAGCCGGCCACCAGGCCGGTCAGCAGGCCGGCGCCGGTGAGGGTGAGCAGCAGGATCCAGCCGCGGCCGAGGCCCATCGCCGCGCCCTCGGGGGCGGGGGAGGCGGAGGCCAGGTCGACGGTCAGCTCCAGCGGCAGGCCGGGGTCGGCCTGGACGCTGGCCTGGGGGGCCAGCGAGTTGCTGACGACCAGGCAGACGGTGGTCGGCGGCTGCTCGCTCGGCGACGCCTTGGGCTTGGCGATGACGTAGCCCTTGGAGTCGTTCGTGGACCAGCGCAGGCCGGTGGAGATCACGTCGTTGCGGCCGTTGTCCGCGTCGGTGCCGCGGACCAGCTCCTGACCGGTCGCGCTGGTGGCCTGGAGCAGGACGCCGTAGTCCCGGGCGACGGCCCGGTCCAGGGAGACGCTGACCGAGGCGCGCAGCTCCTGGCCGGACTTGACCGGGACCTTGTAGACGCGGTGCTCGGAGAACTTCTCGCGGTCGCTGTAGACACCGGGGGCGAGGACGGGGGCGTTCTCGCACTTGTCGGTGCCGGCGGTCTTGACCGGGTTGACGGTGTAGGTGTCGTCGCTGCGGTCGATCAGCTGCTTCACCTTGTTGGTGAGCTGGTCCTGGCTGCGGACGTCGGTGTAGGTGCCGCCGGTCGCGTTGGCGATGCAGAGCAGCTGCTGGCGGGTCTTGTCGTCGTGGGCGAGGCCGAGGGTGTCGACGACCAGGTGGATGCCCTGGGCGGCGAGTTCGCGGGCCACGTCGCACGGGTCCGGCGGGGCGCAGTCGTCCTCGCCGTCGGTGATCAGGACGATCCGGCGGGTCGCGTCGCCCTTGCCGAGGTCCTGGGCGGCGCCGCGCAGCGCCAGGCCGATCGGGGTCCAGCCGGTGGGGCGCAGGGTGGCGACCGCGGTCTTGGCCTCGACCTTGTTGGTCTTGCCGACCGGGAACAGCTGCTTGGTGTCCTGGCAGCCGACGGTCTTGTCGTTGCCGGGGTAGGTCGCGCCGAGCGTGCGGATGCCGAAGTCGGTCTCCGCGGGCAGGGCGTCGATCACCTCGTTGAGGGACTGCTGGGCCACCGAGATGCGGCTCTTGCCCTGGATGTCGGCGGTGTTCATGGAGCCGCTGACATCGAGGATGAGGTCGACCCTGGGGGCCTCCTGGGGAGCCGGGGCGGAGCCGCCCGAGGGTTCGTCGGCGTGGGCGGGCAGGCCGAGGAGCAGCGAGGCACCCGTTATCGCCGCGGCGGCGAGCAGGCTGCCCAGCCTGGTCGTTGGTCGTCGTCGTCCGGTAATCACGCGGCCGATCCTAGGGATCATCAGTTCGCCATGGCCAAACGAGTCCGCAGCGTGGCGGTGGTGCACCCCCGGGCGAACTCCCGCGCGCGGGCGGGGTTTCGCGGGCGCCGGGCTCACACGGCGCTTATGCGCGGTGGTTAGCCTTCCGTGCGGACCGGTCGAGCGGGTCCGGACCGGCCGGGCGGGCGGCGAAGGGGGCGCGGTGGAGCTGACGGGCGTCGGGAAGCGGTACGGGCGGGGCGGGCGGTGGGTCCTGCGCGGGGTCGACCTGGCCGTCCGGCCGGGGGAGTTGGTGCGGATCGCGGGGGCGAACGGGACGGGCAAGTCGACGCTGCTCAGGCTCGTCGCGGGGATCGAGCGGCCGAGCGCGGGGCGGGTGGTGCGGCCGGGAACGGTGGCGTACGTGCCGGAACGGTTCCCGCCGGCGCTGCCGTTCGACGCGGCCTCGTACCTGCTGCGGGTCGGCCGGGTGCACGGGCTGACGGACGCGGAGGCGCGGCGCGGGGCGGCGGAGTGGCTGGACCGGTTCGGCCTCGCGGACCGGGCGGGCACGCCGCTGAGCCGGCTGTCGAAGGGCACCTGCCAGAAGGTCGCGGTCGCGCAGGCGCTGCTGTCCGGGGCGCGGGTGCTGCTCCTGGACGAGGCCTGGACCGGACTCGACCCGGCGGCCCGGACGGTGCTGGACGAGGCCGCGGCCGAGCGGGCGGCGGGCGGCGGCGCGGTGTTGTTCGTCGACCACGACCCGGCGCGGCTGGCCGGACTGACCACGGCCGCCTACCGGGTCGGCGCGGACGGCGGGCTGCGGCCCGCGGAGGAACGGCCCGCGGAGGAGCGGGCCGTGCGGGCGGACGGCCCGTCGGTGCGGGTGGAGGTGGACGTGGACGTCCTGGACGGTGATCCGCTGCCCGCCCGGCTGCCGGGCGCCCCGGAGCTCACCGCGCTGGAGGGGACGGCGGTGCGGCTCACGGTGGCGGCGGCGCACTCGGACGCGCTGCTGCGCCGCCTGCTGACCGGCTGTCCGCCCGTGAGCGTGCTGGCCGTCCGGCGGCGGGAGGGGGAGGGGTGAGGCAGGTCGGGGCGCTGGCCCGGTACCACCTGGAGCTGCTGCTGCGCGGGCACGGATGGCTGCCGCCGTTCCTCGCGTACGCGCTGCTGCTGGTGCTGGGCGTGACGGCGGGTGATCCGCTGCTGGGCGGGCTGGGCTACGGCGCGGGTGTGCTGCTGCCGGTCAGCGCGTGGTACGTCCGCAGTGCGCTGAACGCCGAGCCGCCGGCCTCACGGGCGTGTCTGGTGGCGGCGGCGGGTCCGGCCCGGGTCCAGCTGGGCGGGCTGCTGGCGGCGCTGACGGTCGGTCTGGTGCTTGCGGTGGCCGAGGTGGCCGGGCTCTGGTGGGTGAGCGGGCCGGTCGCCAACCCGAAGGCGGACCAGCCGCCGGTCGGGGTGGCGCTGCTGGCCGGGCTGCTGGCCTCGGTGGTCTCCGTGCTGCTGGGGGTGCTGGTGGGGGCGCTGTGCAACCGGCCGGTGCTCGCGCGGGCGCAGTACGGCATCCCGCTGGCGCCGGCGCTCGCGACGGCGGTGCTGGTGGCGCCCGGCTCGCCGGCGAACGCGGCGGTGAGCGGCCTGGTCGCCGCCGACCGGACCGGGCGGGTCGGCCCGCCGTGGCTCGAACTGCTGGCGGCCGCGGGGCTGCTGGTGGCGGCCGCCGCGGGTTCGGCGGCGCTGGCGGGGCGGCGGCCGGAGTGAGCCGGCGGGCGCGGGCCCCGATGATCCGGACAATTGCTGACACACCGTGAAGAAGAGCCGATAAATATGGATAGTGCTCGTTAGGGTGACGAATCGGGGCGCGGGCGCTTCCGCTCCCCGGTACGTCCGACGCGCGGGAAGGACCCGCGGTGAGCACCCCCAGGACGGTCCGTGGCGACACCCTCCGCCGTGACCACCACCGCCGCCCGGCCGGCCCGGCCGGTGCCGACCCGGCGCACCACCGAGCTCGTGCTGGTGCTGGCCGCGGTGCTGATCGCCGTGTTCGGCTACGTCGAGGTCGGCGTCGACCTGGACGGCACGGTGCCCGCCGACACCGCCGGGTACGGCGCCGCGCTCGGCGTGCTCGCCCTGCTGGCGCACGCCGTCGTCCGGTGGCGGGCCCGGTACGCGGACCCGCTGCTGCTGCCGATCGCGGTGCTGCTCAACGGGATCGGGCTGGTGGTGATCTACCGGCTCGACCGGGCGACCTCCGGCCCGGGCGCGGCCTCCACGCAGCTGCTGTGGTCCGCCCTCGGGGTGGCTCTGTTCGGCGCGGTGGTGCTGCTGGTGCCCGACCACCGGCGGCTCCGGCGCTACGCCCACGTGGGCGCGCTCGCGGCACTCGTCCTCCTGGTGCTGCCGATCTTCTTCCCGCCGGTGTACGGGTCCCGGATCTGGATCGTCGTCGGGCCGCTCTCCTTCCAGCCGGGGGAGTTCGCCAAGGTCCTCCTGGCGGTCTTCTTCGCCGCCTACCTGGCCGTGCACCGGGACGCCCTCGCGCTCACCGGGCGGCGGGTCTGGCGCTGGCAGCTGCCGCGCGGGCGGGTGCTCGGGCCGGTGCTGCTGATCTGGGCCGCGTTCGTCGGGGTCCTGGTGCTGGAGACCGACCTCGGGACCTCGCTGCTGTACTTCGGGCTGTTCGTCGTGATGCTCTACGTCGCCACCGCGCGCACCGGCTGGATCGCGATCGGGCTGGGCCTCGCGGCGGCCGGCGCGGTGACGGTGGGATTCCTGGAGGCCCACGTGCGCAGCCGGGTGGCGGACTGGCTGGACCCGCTCGGCTCGATCGCGGCGGGCAAGGGGGCCAACCAGATCGCCCAGTCGCTGTTCGCCTTCGCGTGGGGCGGAGAGCTCGGGACGGGCCTCGGCAACGGGCACTCGGTGCTGATCGGCTTCGCGGCCAAGTCCGACTTCATCCTCGCGACGATCGGCGAGGAGCTCGGCCTGACCGGGCTGGTCGCGGTGTTCCTGCTGTACGCGCTGCTGGTCTCGCGCGGGTTCCGGACGGGCATCGCGCTGCGCGACCCGTTCGGGCGGCTGCTGGCGATCGGGCTGGCGGCGATCGTCGGCCTGCAGGTGTTCGTGGTGGCGGGCGGGGTGCTCGCGCTGATCCCGCTGACGGGGATGACGCTGCCGTTCGTCGCCCAGGGCGGCTCGTCGGTGGTCACCAACTGGATCATCGTGGCGCTGCTGGTCCGCATGAGCGACATCGCGCGGCGGCCTGCTCCGGCCCCGGCCCCGGCCCCGGCCCCCGCCCCTGCTCCGGCTTCGGGGGAGGCCTGATGGCGCGCTTCGGGCCGGCCAGGGGGAACGGGCCGCAGGGGCTCCCGGGGATCTCCGTGACCGGCCGCCGTGCCGGCACGTTCTGCCTGCTGCTGATCGCCGCGCTGTGCGTCCAGGCCACCCGGGTGCAGGTCTTCGAGGCGAAGGACCTCGACCACAACAGCGCCAACCAGCGGCTCACCGTCGAGCGGTACGGGCAGCCGCGGGGGAACATCCTGGTCGGCGCGGACACCGTCACCGGCTCGGCGCCCACCGGCGGCCGGTACGCGTACAAGCGCACCTACACCGACGGCCCGACGTACGCGGCCGTCACCGGCTTCGCCTCGCAGGCGTACGGCGACACGCAGCTGGAGGGGACCGAGGACGACCTGCTGACCGGGACGGACAGCCGCCTCGCCGGCTGGGCGGTCTGGGACGCGGTCGCGCGCCGGCAGAACCCCGGCGGGGACGTCTACACCACCCTCGACCGGGCGGCCCAGGAGGCGGCGATGCGCGGGCTGGGCGCGCAGACGGGCGCGGTCGCCGCGATCGAGCCCGCCACCGGGCGGATCCTGGCGCTGGCCAGCACGCCCACCTACGACCCCGGGAGCTTCGCCGGGTCCACCTCGGCCGACCAGACGGCGTGGAACCGGCTGCAGGCCGACAGCGGCCAGCCGATGCTCAACCGGGCGCTGCGCCAGACCTACCCGCCCGGCTCGGCCTTCAAGGTGGTGACGGCCGCCGCCGCGCTCGCCGGCGGGGTGGTCACCGACATCAACGCGCCCACCGGCGCGCCCTTCCCGTACGTCCTGCCGGGGACGACCACGCCGCTGGTCAACGACACCAGGGCCTGCGACCAGCCCGGGCAGTCGCTGGACACCGCGATGACCTACAGCTGCAACAGCGTCCTCGGCTACCTCGGCGTGCGCACCGGCCTGGACGCGATGGCCGCGATGGCGGCGAACTTCGGCTTCAACGACGCCAGGCTCGACATGCCGGTGCGGCCGTCGCGCTCGAACTTCGACACGACGATGAACGACTCGCAGCTCGCGCTCTCCTCTATCGGGCAGTTCGACACGGCCGCGACCCCGCTGGTGATGGCGATGGTCGCGGCCGGGGTCGCCAACAACGGGACCGTGATGCGTCCACAGCTTGTGGACAAGCTGACGAAGAGCGACGGGACGGCGGTCCGGCTGATGAAGCCGGCCGTCTACAAGCGGGCGATGGATCCGGGGGTGGCCGCGCAGGTGCAGCGGCTCATGACGGACGTCGTGGACAACGGCACCGGCGCCAACGCCCGGATCCCGGGCGCGGTGGTCGGCGGGAAGACGGGCACCGCCCAGCACGGCGTGGACAACAGCGGGACGCCGTACGCGTGGTTCGTCTCGTGGGCCAGGCCGGCCGGATCGGACAAGGTGCCGCCGGTGGCCGTCGCCGTGGTCATCGCGGACAGTGACGCCACGGACGTGACCGGTGGCGGGCTCGCGGCGCCGATCGCCCGCTCGGTGATGCAGGCCGTCCTCGGACGGTGACCGGGCGATACCCCTGAGCTGCGGCTTTACCTTGCCCGAGGGAGATTCGCCGTTTACGAAGCGTCCGGTTTGTCCTTGTCCATTCGACAGTTCGTATAATGCGCAAGCCCGGACTGTTCGTTTGCGACACTGGTGCATTCGCGCGGTACTGTCCCATCTTTGTTCGGTTGGTCCCCGATGACACCCCGTATCGCACTTGGTGACCGACCGCTAGGACACCCTCCCTCGCCTAGAAAGACCGCGGTTTTGGCCAGCAACTCCCTTGGTGCGCGTCTGCTGCGACGCAAGCCCGTGTCGACACTGATCGCCGAGAGCGAGGGCCGGGACAGCCTCCCGGCCGGCGCGCCGGAGGAGGGCGGACGCTCCGGCATCCACCTCCGCCGCTCCATCGGACTCTGGCAGCTGTCCTCGATCGGCATCGGCGCCACCATCGGTACCGGCATCTTCTTCGTGCTCAACACCGCGGTGCCGTCGGCCGGACCGGCCGTCATCCTGTCCTTCGTCATCGCCGCCGTCACGGCGGGCCTCACGGCGCTGTGCTACGCCGAGATGGCCTCCGCGATCCCGGTCTCCGGCTCGTCCTACTCCTACGCCTACGCGACCCTCGGCGAGGGCGTCGCCTTCGGCGTCGGCATCTGCCTGCTGATGGAGTACGGCGTGTCCGCCTCCGCGATCGCGGTGAGCTGGGCCGAGTACCTCGACAAGTTCCTCGACCTGGCCTTCGGGGTCAAGATCCCCGAGCAGCTGGCGGGCGCGCCGGACAGCACCCACTGGTTCAACCTGCCGGCGCTGCTGCTGGTCGCCATGGTCTGCTTCCTGCTGATCCGCGGCGTCAGCGAGTCGGTGAAGGTCAACGCGGCGATGGTCGCGATCAAGATCCTCATCCTGGTGCTGTTCGTCGGCGTCGCGCTCACCGGCTTCCACTCCGGCAACCTGACCCCGTTCATGCCGCTCGGCATCGGCGGCGTGCAGGTCGCGGCGTCCAGCATCTTCTTCTCGTTCATCGGCCTGGACGCCGTGTCCACCGCCGGTGAGGAGGTCAAGAACCCCCGCCGCACCCTGCCGCTGGCGATCATCATCTCGCTGGTCGTGGTGACCCTGCTCTACATCCTGGTCGCGCTGGCCGGCATCGGCGCCCAGCCGTGGCAGAAGTTCGACGGCCAGGAGGCCGGGCTCGCCCAGATCCTCCAGGACATCACCGGCCAGAGCTGGCCCGCGATGGTCTTCGCGGTCGGCGCGATCCTCTCGATCTTCAGCATCACCCTCGTGGTGATCTACGGCCAGACCCGCATCCTGTACTCCATGGGCCGCGACGGCATGCTGCCCAAGCGCTTCGCCGAGCTCTCGCCGCGCACCGGCACCCCGGTCTGGAACACGATCGTGGTCGGCGTCGGCGTGGGCGCGCTCGCCGCGTTCGTCCCGCTCAACATCCTGGCCGACATCACCAGCCTCGGGACGCTCATCGCCTTCTCGGTCGTCTCGGTGGGCGTCATCGTCCTGCGCCGCACCCAGCCCGACCTGCCGCGCGGCTTCAAGGTGCCCGGCTACCCGGTCGTGCCGCTGCTCAGCGTCGGCTTCTGCGGCTACCTGATCACCGGCCTGCACGCCGACACCTTCCGGGCCGGGGCGATCGCCCTCGCCGTCGCCGTGGTCGTCTACTTCGGTTACAGCATCAAGAACTCGAAGCTGGAGCGCGGAGCGGCGCAGCAGAGCGCCCCGGTGGACAGCCACTCCGGCTGATCCGTCTCACGCTCCGGATCCGGCGGTGGTCACCGCCCGTTGCTATGGATACGAAGGGTCGCCAGGTGGCAAGACGCCTGGCGACTCTTCGCGCGTAGACCGCGACTCTCCGTCGATCCCGGTGGCGACAGCGCGGGCCCCCCACCCATAACCTTCCACCATGGTGAGCACCCGCACGCCCGGCTTCTCCCGCCCGCGCGGCCGCTTCACCGGCCGTTCCAGAACGCCGGCCCCCCAACCGGTCGGACCGCCCTCCCGGCCCGACCGCCCCCTGCGCGGCCTGGTCTCCAGGGCCGTCCCCCGCCAGCGCCGCGAGAACACGTTTCCGCCCACGGCCGCGCGGACCGACCCCGCCCGGCTCGCCTCCCTGCGCAGCGTCCAGCTGCTCGGCTGCGCCGTCGCGGCCGGCTGGGCGGCCGCCTTCCCGCTCGTCTCCGACCTGCCCAACCAGCGCGTCTGGGGCATCATCGCGGCCCCCGCCTACCTCCTGGCCGGGCTGCTCTGCCTGATCCTGCCGCGCCGGTTCGCGGCGCGTTCCGCCGCGGCGGTCGCCCTCCTCGGGGCCGTCGTCGTGCCGCTGGCGCTCCTCGCCGTCCAGGGCCGCCACCAGTCCGAGGTGATGGTGGTCGAGCGCTCGGCCCACCTGCTGCTCACCACCGGCAGCGCCTACCTGCAGCACCCCGTCGTGGTCACCGACTACAACCCGTACCTGCCGGCCATGTCCCTCTTCGGGATGCCCCGCCAGCTGCTCGGCAGCGGCGACGCCTTCACCCGGGTCGCCGGGGACGCCCGGATCTGGTTCGCGCTCACCTTCTTCGCCTGCCTGCTGGCCAGCTGGCGCCTGCTGCGCCCCTCCCGGGACCGCGCCCCGCTGCTGCCGCTCGCGGTGCTCACCGCCTCGCCGCTGATAGCGCTCGCCCTCGTCGTCGGCGGTGTCGACCTGCCGCTGATCGGCGTCTGCTGCCTGGCCATGGCACTCGCCGAGCGCGACCGCACCGTCGCCGCGGGGCTCGTCCTCGCCCTCGCCTGCACCCTCAAGTGGACGGCCTGGCCCGCGCTGCCCGTCGCCGTCCTGCTGCTGTGGCGGCTCTACGGGCGGCGCCCGGCGGCCCGGACCGGGCTGATCGCGGTCGGTACGAGCCTGGCCGTGCTCCTGCCGTCCGTGCTGACCAGGGCGGCCGAGCTGCGCGAGCAGGTGGTGCTCTTCCCGCTCGGGATGACCGCGATCCGCACCCCGGCCGGCAGCCCGCTGCCCGGCAAGGTGCTGGCCGGCTTCGGGCCGACCGGGCACACCGTCTCGCTGACGCTGATGACCCTCGGCGGCGTCGCGGTGGCGATCTGGCTGCTGGCCCGGCCGCCGGTGACCGCGACCGGCGCCGCCGACCTGCTGGCCGCGGGGCTCGCGATCGCCTTCATGCTGGCCCCGGCCGGGCGCTTCGGGTACCTCGCGCTGCCGGCCGTCCTGGTGATCTGGCCCCGGCTCGCCGCGCGGCGGTGGAGCAACCGGCCGGCCGCCGTGGTGCGGCGGCGCCCGGAACAGCCGGACCGCCCGGAACGGCCGGAGCCCGCTCTGCCGAGGGGCTGAGCGGGCTCCTGGGGGTGCCGGTGCGTGTGAGGTCTACCGGTTGCCGAAGGACTTGAGCAGCGAGGCGACGGCCGGGCCGGCCGCGTCGACGCCGTGGCCGCCGCCCTGCACCTCGGCCGCGACCGCGATGTTGCCGCGGTAGGCGGTGAACCAGCTGTTGGTGGTGGCCGCGCCGGCGACCTCGGCGGAGCCGGTCTTGGCGCCCGCGTTGTCGGTGATCCCGGCCATCACGGCCTGGGCCGTGCCGCCGGTGGCGGTGGCGTTCATCATCGCGCGCAGCTTGCCGGCGACGTCCGGCGAGATCTGGCGGGCGGCCGGCTGCTGCGGCAGGCCGGCGACCAGGATGGGCTGCTTGAACGCGCCGCTCTGCACGGTCGCCGTGATCGAGGCGATCGCCAGCGGGTTCATCTGGACCTTGCCCTGGCCGATGTAGTTCATCGCCTGCTCGTCCTTGCTGCCCGGGGTGGCCGGGATCTTGCCGTCCGAGTTCGGCAGGCCGGTCTTCCACTCCAGGCCGACGCCGTAGACGTCCTTGGCGGTGGCCGCGAGCGTCTCCGGCTTCAGGCTGGTCAGGCCCTGGTTGATGAAGGCGGTGTTGCAGGACACCTTGAAGTCGTCCTGGAGGGTGTTGTTCGGGAAGGCGCCCGGGAAGTCGTTCGGGATCGCCACCGGGTTGCTGCTCTTCTCCGGGCAGGCCACGTTCGAGTCCGGGTTGATCCCGGCCTCCAGCAGCGCCGTCGAGGTGACGATCTTCATCGTCGAGCCGGGCGCGAGCAGGCCCAGGAAGGCCCGGTTCTGGCCGTTGGACGGCGCGTTGGCGAAGGCCAGCACCTGACCGGTGCTCGGCTCGATCGCGACGATGGAGCCCTGCTTGCCGCCCAGGTCGGTCATCGCCTTCTCGGCCGCGGCCTGGATGGCGTTGTCGATCGTCACCTTGAACGGCTTGCCCGGCTTGGGTTCGACGATCGTGAACAGCTTGTCCGGGGCGGTCTTGCCGGCCGGGTCGCTGATGACGACCGCGCTGCCCGCGTCCTGGTCCTTGTTCGGGTCCGGCGGCAGCAGCTTGCGGGCGTTGTCCTGGAGGGTCGCCAGCGACGCGGTGAGCGAGGGGGCCTGCAGCGGCTTGCCGTTGCGGTCCACGGCGCTGGACGGCGGGGCGAAGACCTGCTGGGTGGCGATCGTCTCGTTCCCGGACAGGTGCGGGTGGAGCACGCTCGGGGCCCAGTGCACGGCGGGGGTGTCGTCGCTCATCTTCACGACGCCGAGGAAGCCGTTGTAGTCCCAGACCCGGGCGGTGCCCTCGAACTCGGCGCGCGCCTTGAAGCCCATCAGCACGCCGGTGGGCGCGGGGGTGGCGGCGGCGGACGGCGAGTCGCTCGCGCCCGGCGTGCCGGCGGCCGAGGGGGTCGCGGACGCGGAGGGTGCGCCGGACGGCTTGGCCGGGGTGGGGGTGCCGGTGGCCGAGGCGAAGGCCTGCGGGGTGGCCGGGCCGGACGGGGTCAGCGTCAGCGCGCTCGGCTTGACCTGCTCCTTGAAGGCGGTCAGTGCGGCCGTGGCGGCGTCCGGGTTGTCGGTCAGCGAAGCCGCCTTGGCCACGTCGCCGGCCGCCCAGGCCGCCAGGAAGTCCTTGGCGCCGCTGGCCGCCTGGTCCGCGGAGGGGGGTTCGGCGACCACCGTGCGGGGCTTCTTGGCCGAGCCGGACCCGTCGCCCGAGCCGTTCACCAGGCTGTACGCGCCGTAGCCGCCGCCTGCGAGCACGGCGACGGACACGCCGGTGATGATGCCGATTTTCGCGCCTTTGCGCATGGTGCTGCTCCCCCAGGGGTCGGGCGACTAACGCGGTACTGACCCCCCACCCTAGGCAGGCCGACTCGGTGCGCCGACGAAACGCCCGGGAGTTGTGACGGTTCTGGTACGTGTCGAACACCGTATGCGTACGGTCCCCGCACTCCCGGCCGGACCGGGGCGCGGCGGGCCGGCCCGGCCCGGAGCCGGCTCAGATCCAGCTGTTGAACCACATCCGCCGGCGCCAGTCGTCCATCGGGATCGTCTGTCCGGAGAACAGCGGGAAGAAGAACAGGAAGTTCCAGACGATCAGCAGGACCAGCAGGCCGGCCGACGCGCCGCCGATGATCCGGCGGTCCCGGGAGGCGCCCGGGGGCCCGATCATCGCGCCGAGCATCATCGTCACCGCGAGCACCAGGAACGGGACGAAGGCGACCGCGTAGAACAGGAAGATCGTCCGCTGCTGGTACTCGAACCAGGGCAGGTAGCCGGCCGCCAGGCCGCACAGCACCGCGCCGGCCCGCCAGTCCCGCCGGGCCGCCCAGCGCCACAGGCAGTACACCAGGGCGATGCAGCCGGCCCACCACAGCAGCGGGGTGCCGAGGCCGAGCACCTCGCGGGCGCACTCGGCCGCGGTGCAGCCGTCCTGGCCCGTCTTCGGGGACTCGTAGTAGAAGGAGACCGGCCGGCCGAGGACCAGCCAGCTCCACGGGTTCGACTGGTAGGTGTGCGGGTCGGTCAGGTGGGTGTGGAAGTCGTACATCGTGGAGTGGTAGTGCCACAGGGCGCGCAGGCCCTCCGGGATCCACGGGTAGTCGGTGCTCCGGCCGGCCGCCCAGTCGCGGCCCCAGCCGCCCTGGCCGGGCGCGTTGCTGCTGGCGAACCAGCCCCACCACGAGGCGACGTAGACGCCCAGTGCGACCACGACGACCGAGACGAAGGCCGGCAGCGCGTCCCGGGTGAGTGCCGCCAGGTACGGGCGCGGGGCCCCGGCCAGGCGGCGCGCGCCCGCGTCCCAGAGCACGGTCATCAGGCCGAAGGCGGCCGCGACGTACAGGCCGCTCCACTTGGTCGCGCAGGTCAGGCCGACGCAGACGCCGGCCGCGATCCGGTACGGGCGCCAGCCCAGGCGCACCCGCTGGGCGAGCGCGGCGTCCGCGATCCCGTCGAGCCGGGCGGCCAGCAGGGCCCTGGTGCGGTCGCGGTCCAGGATCAGGAAGCCGAAGGCGGCGAGGATCCAGAACATCACCACGAGGTCCAGCAGGGCCGAGCGGCTGAGCACGAAGTGCAGGCCGTCCACCGAGAGCAGCAGGCCGGCCACGCAGCCCAGCAGGGTGGAACGGAACAGGCGGCGGGCGATCCGGGCGATCATCAGCACGGACACCGTGCCGAGCAGGGCCACCGCGAAGCGCCAGCCGAAGGGGTTCATCCCGAACAGCCACTCGCCGAAGCCGATGATCCACTTGCCCACCGGCGGGTGGACGACGTAGCCGGCCATCGGGCGGTAGGGGGCCGTCCCGTCCTTCATGATCTGCTCGTTGGCGCCGTCCGGCCAGTTGATCTCGTAGCCGCCGTGCCAGAGCGCGTACGCGTCCTTGGCGTAGTACGTCTCGTCGAAGATGATCGCGTGCGGCTCCCCGAGGTCGGTGAACCGCAGGATCCCGGCGAAGACCGCGACGGCGACCGGGCCGAGCCAGCCCGACCAGCGGCACAGGAACGCCCACAGGGCCGGCGGCACCGCGATGCCCAGGCGCAGCAGCAGCGGGGACGGCGGGACGTCGTCCGGCGTCACCCCGGGGCCGTCCGGCATCGGCGGCACGAGGCGTTCGGTCAGCGGCGCGGCCGGGCGCGGCGCGTAGCCGAAGCCGGCCAGGCGTTGGCGCCAGGCGGCGGGCCGGTCGGCGGGCGGGTCGGCGGGCGGGTCGGCGGGCGGGTCGGCCACCGGCGGGCGCGGGGCCGGGACGGCGGGCACGGAACCGGACGGCAGGTCCGTCGCGCCGAGGCCACCCGGTGTGGTGCGGTCTCTACCAGTGGGCGTCTGCGCCGCCGTGTCGCCGTTCATCCGCCACATCGTAGGCGCGTGGTCCTATCGTCGGACCGGCCCCTCGGAAGCTGCCCGAATCGTCACCATAAGCACGCGGGCTGGAAGGATGGGGCCCGTGACAGGAGTACTCGTTCTCGCAGGCACCCCCATCGGCGACGTCTCGGACGCCCCGCCCCGGCTGCTCACCGAACTCTCGACCGCGGACGTGATCGCGGCCGAGGACACCCGGCGGCTGCGCCGGCTGACCCAGGCGCTCGGGGTGACCCCCGCCGGGCGGGTGGTCTCCTACTTCGAGGGCAACGAGGTCGGCCGCACCCCCGAACTGGTCGAGGCACTGCTCGGCGGCGCCCGGGTGCTGCTGGTCACGGACGCAGGCATGCCGTCCGTGTCCGACCCCGGCTACCGGCTCGTCGCCGCGGCCGTCGCGGCCGACGTCAAGGTCACCGCGGTGCCCGGGCCGTCCGCGGTGCTCACCGCGCTCGCCCTGTCCGGGCTGCCCGTCGACCGCTTCACCTTCGAGGGCTTCCTGCCGCGCAAGACCGGCGACCGGGCCCGCCAGCTCGCCTCGATCGCCGCCGAGCCGCGCACGATGGTCTTCTTCGAGGCGCCGCACCGGATCGCCGAGGCGCTCGCGGCGATGGCCGAGGCCTTCGGAGCCGAGCGGCCCGCGGCGGTGTGCCGCGAGCTGACCAAGACCTACGAGGAGGTCAAGCGCGGCCCGATCGGCGAGCTGGCGGCCTGGGCGGCCGAGGGCGTCAAGGGCGAGATCACCGTGGTCGTCGCCGGGGCCCCGCCGGCCGCGCCGCAGGAGCTCACCCCGGCCGAGCTGGCCCGCCTGGTCGCCGTCCGCGAGGAGGCGGGGGAGCACCGCAAGGAGGCCATCGCCGCCGTCGCGGCGGAGCTGGCGCTGCCCAAGCGGGAGGTGTTCGACGCCGTCGTCGCGGCGAAGAAGGAGGGCTCCGGGACCGGGAAGCAGGGCCCGGCCGGTACCGGGAAGTAGGGCCCGGCCGGTGCCGGGAAGCAGGGCCCGGCACCACGGGGGAGGGGGCGCCCGCGGCCACGGGGAAGTGGGCGCGGGCGGGTACGGGTTCGAACGGGTTTGATAAGCCGGTGAATTCCGGGGGTTGCGTGGCGGGCGGTGCGTCGTACCTTGGAGTGAAGGCCCCGGTAAACGCCAACTGAGCTGAAGCTTTGGCCGCGGTTTCCGCAATGGATCCGACCTTTCGTCTAGGGATCCCCAACCCGCATCCAAGTCTTCACAAGCAGGGCATCGCCAGGGGCGGTCCGGGCATTTCCTGGAATGGAAAGACCCAGCCGGGCGAGCGCCCGGCGGGCGCTGGGAGACGGCTATGAGCGAGACGATCGGTAGCCCCCTCGGTGGCAACGCGCTGAGCGACCCCGTCCCGGCCGGGCGGGCGCACACTCCCGTCGAGACCGTTCGGGAGGCCTACTCCTTCGCGTGCCTGAAGTGCGGGTACGGATGGGAGCAGGCGTACGACATCGAGCACCACGTCGCCAGGGACGGCCACGTCGTGTTCGAGTACCACGCCAACGGTGTCCGGGTACCGTCCCCGCTGCTCAAGCCGACCTGCCCGGGGTGTGGTGGACACACCGTCCGGATCATGCGCGAGGGCCGGGTGGCCGTCGCCGACCAGCCCTGGCAGCACGCCCCCGGCTACCCGGCGCACGCCGAGCCGGCCGGGCCGCCCGCGGTGTCCGGGCCCGCGCAGCCGCGCGGACGCTGGGCCCGGTTCTGGTCGCGGCTGCTGGGCTGACACCAAGGCGCGCACCGGGGCGCGCAGCGGGGCCGTCCTCCCGTGACCGCCGGGGCGGTCCCCGGGCGGCCGGTGTCCGCGGTCGGCGGGGGCGGCTCCCGGGCGTCCGCGGGGCGGAACGCGGTCGAGGGCCGCCCGCGTGCCCGACTAAGCTTTCCGACCATGGCGGCCACTGCAGACCACAGCACCACCGGGGCGAGCGCCCCGGCGTACTACGTTTCCACCCCGATCTACTACGTCAACGATCGCCCGCACCTGGGCCACGCGTACACCACCGTGGCGGGCGACGTCCTCACCCGCTGGCACCGCCAGCGCGGCGAGAAGGTGTGGTACCTGACCGGCACCGACGAGCACGGTCAGAAGATCATGCGGACCGCCGAGGCCAACGGCGTCACCCCGCAGGAGTGGTGCGACAAGCTGGTCGAGGAGGCGTGGAAGCCGCTCTGGGAGCACCTGGAGATCGCCAACGACGACTTCATCCGCACCACCCAGCAGCGCCACACCGACCGCGTGCAGGAATTCGTCCAGGACCTGTACGACAAGGGCGAGATCTACAAGGGCGGTTACTCCGGCCCGTATTGCGTCGGCTGCGAGGAGTTCAAGCTCCCGGCCGAACTGCTCGACGGCGCCACCGCGGACGAGAAGCTCTGCGCCGTGCACAAGCGGCCGGTGGAATGGCTGGAGGAGGAGAACTACTTCTTCCGTCTCTCCGCCTACGGACCGAAGCTGCTGGAGTTCTACGCCGCCAACCCGGACTTCATCCAGCCCGCCTCGGCGCGCAACGAGGTGCTGCGCTTCGTCGAGCAGGACCTGAAGGACCTGTCGATCTCCCGCTCCACCTTCAACTGGGGCGTCCCGCTGCCCTGGGACGAGAAGCACGTCCTGTACGTGTGGGTCGACGCGCTGCAGAACTACATCACCGCCGCCGGCTACGGCAGCGACCCGGAGCGCTTCGCCGAGCTGTGGCCCGCCTCCGTCCACCTGGTCGGCAAGGACATCCTGCGCTTCCACGCGGTGATCTGGCCCGCCATGCTGATGGCCGCCGGGCTGCCGCTGCCCAAGCGGGTCGTCGCCAACGGCTGGCTGATGGTCGGCGGCGAGAAGATGTCCAAGTCCAACCTGACCGGCATCGCGCCCACCGACCTCACCTCGCACTTCGGCGTGGACGCCTACCGGTACTACTTCCTGCGCGCGATCCCGTTCGGCACCGACGGCTCCTTCTCGTGGGAGGACTTCACCGCCCGGTACACCTCCGAACTCGCCAACGACTTCGGCAACCTGGCCTCCCGCGTCGCCGCCATGGTCGGCAAGTACTTCGACGGCGTGCTGCCCGCCGCGACCGCGTCCGGCGAGGCCGAGAAGGCCGTCCAGGACGGGCTCGCCGCCGCCGTCGCCGCGGCCGACCGGAAGATCGGCGAGGACCTCGACTTCGCGGGCGGCCTCGCGGCGATCTTCGAGTTCGTCAAGCAGGTCAACGGCTACATCAGCGACCAGGAGCCCTGGAAGGTCGCCAAGGACGACTCGGCGGAGGGCCGGGCCCGCCTGGCCACCATCCTGTACACCGCCGCCGAGTCGCTGCGTGCCACCGCCGTCCTGCTCAACCCGGTGATGCCGGCCACGGCCGAGAAGCTGTGGGCCTCCCTCGGTGCCGAGGCCGGACTGGGCGCGCTCGCCGCGCAGACCGTCGCCACCACGGCCGACTGGGGCCGGCTGCCCGTCGGCGCCACCGTCACCAAGGGCGAGATCCTCTTCCCGCGCCTCGAAGAGAAGCCCGCTTCCTGATGGCGAAGAAGGACGACGACCGGTCGACCCCGCCGCCCCTGCCGGAACCCCTGGCGGTGGCGGTGGCCGACTCGCACACCCACCTGGACATGCAGTCCGGCACGCCCGAGGAGGGCCTCGCCCGCGCGGCCTCGGTCGGGGTCACCACCGTCGTCCAGGTCGGCTGCGACGTGCCCGGCTCGCGCTGGGCCGCCGAGCTGGCCGCCCGGTTCGAGCAGGTCCACGCGGCCGTCGCGCTGCACCCCAACGAGGCGCCGCGGATCTTCCTCGGCGACCCCGACGGCTGGTCCGGGCAGCAGCGCCCGGCCGGCGGTGCGGCGGCGCTGGACGAGGCGCTCGCCGAGATCGACGCCCTCGCGGCGCTGCCGCAGGTGCGGGCCGTCGGCGAGACCGGCCTCGACTACTTCCGCACCGGGCCCGAGGGCGTGGAGATCCAGAAGGAGTCGTTCCGCCGGCACATCGAGATCGCCAAGCGGCACGGCAAGGCCCTGGTCATCCACGACCGCGACGCCCACGAGGACGTCATCGCCGTCCTCCTGGAGGAGGGCGCCCCCGAGCGGACCGTCTTCCACTGCTACTCGGGCGACGCGGAGATGGCCAAGGTCTGCGCCGAGCACGGCTGGTACCTGTCGTTCGCGGGCCCGGTCACGTTCAAGGCCAACCAGCCGCTGCGCGACGCCCTGCTGGCGACCCCGCTCGACCGCGTCCTGGTCGAGACGGACGCGCCCTTCCTCACCCCGCACCCCTACCGCGGCCGGCCCAACGCGCCGTACCTGATCCCGGTCACGGTCCGGTCGATGGCGGCGACGCTGGGGCTGCACGAGGACGAGCTGGCGACGGCGATCGCGGCGAACACGGCGCGGGCGTTCGGGTACTGAGCCGGGGGCGCCTCGTTCGTGGGTCCCGGGTTGGGGCCGGGGCTGGGGCTGGGTGCCGGTGCCGGTGCTGGGTGCCGGGGCTGGGTGCCGCCC
This sequence comes from Kitasatospora sp. NPDC059722, assembly GCF_042733235.1. Classification (NCBI taxonomy): domain Bacteria; kingdom Bacillati; phylum Actinomycetota; class Actinomycetes; order Kitasatosporales; family Streptomycetaceae; genus Kitasatospora; species Kitasatospora sp. NPDC059722. Next base: position 40,501 of record NZ_JBHWGD010000013.1, on the reverse strand, counting down.
GGTTCGGGGGTACCGAACCCGGTGCGTCCGGTTTGCGGGCGGCATCGGGAACCCGTCCGTCCGGTCTGCGGGTGGCATCGGGAACCCGTCCGTCCGGTCCGGCGCGTCCGGACGGCAGGGCCCGCGCCCGTATCCTTGGCCCGTGAGCACCACCGAACCCACCCCTGACAGCCACCTGCTGGGCGCCGCCGACATCCGGGAGCTGGCCGCCGCGTTCGGCGTGAAGCCGACCAAGCAGCGCGGGCAGAACTTCGTCATCGACGGCAACACCGTGCGGCGGATCGTCCGGGCCGCCGACGTGACGGAGCAGGACGCGGTGGTGGAGGTCGGCCCCGGCCTCGGGTCGCTGACGCTCGCCCTGCTGGAGGTCGCGCGGCACGTCACCGCCGTCGAGATCGACCCGGTGCTCGCGCAGCACCTGCCGGACACCGTCGCCGCCCGGATGCCGGGCAAGGCCGACGCCTTCGACCTGGTGTTCAGCGACGCCATGGAGGTCACCGAGCTCCCCGGCCCGGCGCCCACCGCGCTCGTCGCCAACCTCCCGTACAACGTGGCGGTGCCCGTCCTGCTGCACATGCTGGCCACCTTCCCCAGCATCGAGCGCACCCTGGTGATGGTGCAGAGCGAGGTCGCCGACCGGCTCGCCGCCAAGCCGGGCAACAAGGTGTACGGCGTCCCGTCGGTCAAGGCCAACTGGTACGCCGACGTGAAGCGGGCCGGCGCCATCGGGCGCAACGTCTTCTGGCCCGCCCCCAACGTCGACTCCGGCCTCGTCTCGCTGATCCGCCGCGAGCCCCCCAGGACCACCGCGAGCCGCGCGGAGGTGTTCGCGGTGGTCGACGCCGCGTTCGCCCAGCGGCGCAAGACCCTCCGGGCCGCCCTGGCCGGCTGGGCCGGCTCCGCCGCCGGGGCCGAACAGGCCCTCGCCGCCGCCGGGATCGACCACAAGCTGCGCGGCGAGATGCTGACGGTGGAACAGTTCGCCGCCATCGCCGAGCACAAGCCGAAGGCTGGGAACGAGTGATCACCGTACGGGTGCCGGCCAAGGTCAACGTCCAGCTGGGGGTCGGCGGCCTGCGCGCCGACGGCTTCCACGACCTGGCCAACGTCTTCTTCGCCGTCGCCCTCGGCGACGAGGTGACGGCCACCCCGGGCGACCGCCCGGGCATCACGCTGACCTGCTCCGGCCCGGACGCCGGCGCCGTCCCGCTCGACGACGGCAACCTCGCCGCCCGCGCGGCCCGGCTGCTCGCCGCCCACCACGGCATCGCCGACCCCGCCGTGCACCTGCACATCGCCAAGGCCATCCCGGTCGCCGGCGGCATGGCCGGCGGCAGCGCCGACGGCGCGGCGGCACTGGTCGCCTGCGACGCCCTGTGGAAGCTGGACACCCCGGCCGACGTGCTGCTGGAACTCGCCGCCGAACTCGGCTCCGACGTGCCGTTCGCCCTGGTCGGCGGCGTCGCCCTGGGCCGCGGCCGGGGCGAGATCCTGGAGCCGCTCCCGGTCGAGGGCACCTACCACTGGGTCTTCGCCGTCGCCGACGGCGGCCTCTCCACCCCCGCCGTCTTCCACGAGTGCGACCGCCTGCGCGACGAGGCCGGCACCGGCTCCAGCGCCGTCGACGTCCCCACCCCCGACGCCGACCCCGCGCTGCTCACCGCCCTGGCGGACGGCGACGTCGTCGCCCTCGCCGCCGCGCTCTCCAACGACCTCCAGGCCGCCGCCCTCTCGCTGCGCCCCGCCCTCGCCGCCACCCTGCGGGCCGGCACCGAGGCGGGCGCGATCGGCGCCCTCGTCTCCGGCTCCGGGCCGACCTGCGCGTTCCTCGCCAAGGACGCCGACGGCGCCGCCGCCATCGCCGCGGCCCTGCGCGCCTCCGGCACCTGCCGGACGGCGCACGCCACGTACGGGCCGGTCGCGGGGGCCGCGGTGGTGGACCGGCCGCTGTAGGGGATCGGCCCCGGTCATGCATCGGCCCCTGTAGTGGGGCCGAGCTCGGCGGTGCGGGCGGTGAGCTCGGCGGTGCGGGCGATTCGGCGGGCCCATTAGGCTGGGGAGATCGGGGCGTCCCCGAGAGGGGCGCCCGGCCGGGGAACGGCGGGCCGCCCCGGCACCGCCGAACCCCCCAGGAGCGCAGCACACGTGGCCGTCAACCTCGCCACCATCGAGTCCGTCACGAAGGTCTACGGCACCCGCGCCCTGCTCGACGCGGTCAGCCTGGGCGTGAGCGAGGGCGACCGGATCGGCGTCGTCGGCCGCAACGGCGACGGCAAGACCACCCTGATCCGGATGCTCGCCAAGCTGGAGGAGCCCGACGGCGGCCGCATCACCTGGAACGGCGGCCTCGAACCGGCCGTCCTCACGCAGCACGACTCGCTCGACCCGAAGGCCACCATCCGGCACGAGGTCATCGCCGACCGCGCCGACCACGAGTGGCTCGGCGACGCCCGCATCCGCGACATCATCGAAGGCCTCTTCGGCGGCCTCGACCTGCCCGGCTTCGCCGACGGCCTGGACACCGTCATCGGCCCGCTCTCCGGCGGCGAGCGCCGCCGGATCGCCCTCGCCAAGCTGCTCCTCGGCTCGCCCGAGCTGATCATCCTCGACGAGCCCACCAACCACCTCGACGTCGAGGGCATCAACTGGCTCGCCCAGCACCTGCAGAAGCGCCGCTCGGCCCTCGTCTGCGTCACCCACGACCGCTGGTTCCTCGACCAGGTCTGCACCCGGATGTGGGATGTCCAGAGCGGCTCCGTCCACGAGTACGAGGGCGGCTACTCCGACTACGTCTTCGCGCGCGCCGAGCGCTCCCGCATCGAGGCCGTCGAGGAGCAGAAGCGCCAGAACCTCGCCCGCAAGGAGCTCGCCTGGCTGCGCCGCGGCGCCCCCGCCCGCACCTCCAAGCCGCGCTACCGCATCGAGGCCGCCAACGCCCTGATCGCCGACGTGCCGGAGCCGCGCGACAAGTCCGAGCTGATGAAGTTCGCCAACGCGCGCCTCGGCCGGACGGTCTTCGAGCTGGAGGGCGTGACCGTCAAGGCCGGCCCCAAGCTGCTCCTGGAGAACCTCACCTGGCAGCTCGGCCCCGGCGACCGGATCGGCCTGCTCGGCGTCAACGGCGCCGGCAAGACCTCGCTCCTGCGCGCCCTGCGCGACGCGTACGCCTCCGAGGGCGACGTGCAGCCGGACTCCGGCGTGATCAAGGTCGGCAAGACCGTCCGGCTCGCCTACCTGTCCCAGGAGATCGCGGAGCTGGACCCGGAGGTGCGCGTGCTCCAGGCCGTCGAGCAGGTCCGCTCGCGCGTCGACCTCGGCAAGGGCCGGGAGATGAGCGCCGGCCAGCTGTGCGAGCAGTTCGGCTTCGGCAAGGACAAGCAGTGGACGCCCGTCGGCGACCTCTCCGGCGGCGAGCGGCGGCGACTGCAGCTGCTGCGCCTGCTCATGGACGAGCCCAACGTGCTCTTCCTCGACGAGCCGACCAACGACCTCGACATCGAGACGCTCAACCAGCTGGAGGACCTGCTCGACGGCTGGCCCGGCTCGATGGTCGTCATCAGCCACGACCGCTTCTTCATCGAGCGGACGACCGACGTCGTGCACGCGCTGCTCGGCGACAAGCGGATGCGCATGCTTCCGGGCGGCGTTGACGAGTACCTGGAGCGCCGGGCGCGGATGGCCGCCGCTACGGCTGCTGCCGCGTCCGCGGCCGCTCCCGCGGTCGAGGAGGCCGCCGGGGCCGGGCTCTCCGGCGGGGACCTGCGCGCCGCCAAGAAGGAGATGCAGAAGCTGGAGCGGCAGATCGCCAAGCTGGACCAGAAGGAGTCCAAGCTGCACGCCCAACTCGCCGAGCACGCCGCCGACTTCTCCAAGGTCGCGGAACTGGACGCGCAGCTGCGCGCCGTCCGGGAGGAGAAGGAGGAGCTGGAGATGAGCTGGCTGGAGCTGGCCGAGCAGGTCTGACGGCCCTACGGGGTGAGCAGGGCTGACCGCCCTACGGGGTGAGCAGGGCTTCGAGCTCGTCCGCCGCACGGCCCAGCGCGCTGCGCGCCGGGTCGTGCGGCTTCGTCGGGCGGGCCGCGGGGCCCGTCGGCGGGCGGTGCTCACGGGCGGCGGCGGTCAGGTCGTCCAGCGCCCGGCGCACCCGGTCGACCTCGGCGGGGTCCGGCACCCGCCCGCCGTACCGGAGCTGCGCCGCGTACGCCGCCACCGCGCCGCCCAGCCGCTCCAGCGCCGCCGTCGCCGGCAGCCACTGCTCGGCGAGCCGGCCGGTCGGGGGCGGTTCGGCGAGGCCCTGCTGCACCTCCAGGCGGGCGTCCGCGAGCGACCGGTACGTGGTGCGGCGCAGCCACACCTCGGCCCGTCCGGCCGTCGTCACGGCGTCCAGGTAGGACCGGAGCGTGGTGGCCGCGTCGACCACGCGCGGCTCGATCCGGTGCCGCGGGCGCTCGGGCCACAGCAGGTAACCGAGCAGCAGGACGATCGCGCTCGCCAGGGCCGTGTCCAGCACCCGCGGCCGGAACTCGGCCGCGCTGCTCTGCCCGCCGAGCTGCAGCAGGAGCAGCGCCATCGGCGTCATCGCGACCGTCGTCAGCCCGTAGTGCGCCGCCGTCGCGTACGGCAACAGGGCCACGCAGAGCGCGGCGACGGCGGTGAGGATCCACTCGTCGGTGGTCACGCCCACGACGGCGGCGGTGAGCGCGACGCCCAGCACGGTGCCGACCGAGCGGCTCACCGCGCGCAGGAACACCGAGCCGAGGTCCGGCTTGAGCACGAACGCGATCGTCATCGGGACCCAGTAGCTCTTGCTCAGCGGGTAGTTGGCGGTGACCGCCGCACCCACCGCGATGCAGAGCGCCACGCGCAGCCCGTACGCCACCGAGCCGCGCGACAGCAGGCGCGCCCGGATGCGCCACGGGTCGGGCGGCGGCGCGGGGGCGGTGCCGAGCACCACCTCCCGGCCGGCCACCGTGTCCGCAGCGGCGCGCAGGGCGGCGTCCAGGGCCTGGCGCGCGGGGGTGTCGGGGCGCCAGTCGGGGACGGTGATCTCGCTGCTGCCCTGCTCCACGGCGCGTGCGAGGCGGACGGGGACGTCGGCGACCTCGGGCGGGACGGGGCGGCGCGCCCACAACAGGCCGGTGGCCGCCTCGGAGGCGACCAGGGCGGCCTCGTACCGGGGATCGGTCCGGTCCGGGTGGAAGTCCTGCACCTGGTTCAGCCGGGCCGTCAGGACCCGGCGCGAGGCCGGACCCTGCGGAGTGCCGAGATCGGCCAGCATGCGGCCGAGCGCGTCGTACGCGGCGGCCAGGGCGCGGTCGCGCTCGTCGACGTGACCGGCCGGCAGTCCGAGGACGAGGACGAACGCCGCACCCGCCAGCATCATCGGCGCCGCCGCCCACCACGGATGCGGCAACGGCATCCCGCTCCCCAGCGCCGTCGACACCAGCAGCAGCATGCCGGCGGCGGAACCGCGCGGGCCGGTGGCGCTGAGGGCGCCGGACACGAACGCGGTGACGGTGAGCGCCGCGCCGAGGACCAGCGGCGAGACGTGGACGTACTGCAGCACCGTCCCGATCAGCATGCCGAGGGCGGACGCCAGCAGGGCCGTCCCGATCCGCCGCACCCGCAAGCCGTTCGGCTCGGCCCGGTCGTTCATCGTCGCGTGCATCGCCCCGAGCCCGGCGAACACCCCGAGATCCAGCCGGTGGGCGAGGAGCCCGACGGAGAGCGGCACCCCCATCCCGGCAGCCGCCCGCACCACCAACGCACCCGGGAACACGACCCGCGTCGGCCGCACGGCCCGGGCCCACCAGGCGGTGGCGGGGATCTCCTCGACAGGCATGCGGTCACGTCCGTTCTGCGGCCAGGGGTCGCTGCTGTGCGACATTGCGCGGCAGATCGGGTCGTACACCGCGATCCTACCGGCCCGAGCGCGCCCGCCCGCCCGTTCGTACCGATCGCACCCAAGCGCACCAAGGCTGACGGTGCCGATCGCTAGCATGACCCGTACCGGCAACCCGTCGGGGTGGTGGCGTTGCCGACAGTGACTACAAGGCTCGGTAGTTGACGGTGTGTTGCGGACCGCCATCCGCAGCGGGGGAGAGGTGTTCGCTGTGCCAGGAGAAGTCCCGCCCGGTCCCAGGCCGAAGCCGGACCAGCCCGTGGGGGTACCGGAGACGCCCAACGTCGCGGACCTGGTGTCCGCGTTCGGCAAGCAGGACGTCAAGGTGGAGCTCGACACGCTGACGGCGTTCGCCAGCAAGATCGAGGCACTACTGCAGACGATGGAGGGCTCGGCGGCGGCACCCGACAAGCTGCAGGCGCAGAAGCTGGCCGGCAAGGCCCTGATCAGCGGCGCGTACAGCGAACACGTCGTGGAGGCGGTCGCCCTGACCACCGCCTACGACAAGGTCCACACCCAGCTCGTCAAGCTCCACAAGGACTTCGCCTCCCAGATCGAGGCGATGAAACTCGCGGTGGCCAAGACGGCCGGCAGTTATGCGGGCAACGAGCAGGCAACGACCGACGCGCACAAGACCGTGCACGCGAACTTGGGCGGGGCAGGCGGGGCAGCGTCGAAGAGCATCGAGGGGCTGTGACGAAATGGCAGACGGCACGAACTTTGAGCAGTACGACCATGCCCAGCTGAAGGACATGGTCCGCTCGACCGACGCGAAGACCGTGGTAGACCGCGGCGTACAACTCCAGGCGGCCGGCCAGGTCCTGAAGGACCTGAGCGCAGCCCTCAAGTCGCACGTCGACAACGTCGGTTGGGAAGGCCCGGCGGCCGAGAGCTTCAAGACCTGGGCCGGAAACCTGCAGAAGTCCGCCACGCTGCTCGGCGACTACTCCACCAAGGCCGGCGACGCGCTCCTGCAGGCAGGCGAGTCCCTCAGCACCGCGCAGGTCGCCGTTCCCGATCCTCCCAACAAGCAGATCAGTCTGCTGGCGGCCGCCAAGAACCAGCTGCAGTACCTGTCACCCGGCGTGGGATCCCAGATTGCCGAGTCGGGCCAGTCCTTCGACGACTTCATGGCGAAGAACAAGGAAGGCTGGATCACCAAGGCCCAGGCCGACGTGGCAGCGGCGAGGATCGAGAGTGACCGCCAGGAAGCCATCCGACAGATGGAGAAGCTGGCGCAGGCCTACTCCGCGGCCACGACGACACTGAACTCGCTGGAAGAACCGACCCTGCCGGGAACGCCGGGGGCCAAGCATCGGGAGGACCTGGTTGGTTACTCCCCCGGCGGTGAGGGATCGACACACCCCGATGGTGCAGTCCACCACCCGAGCGGGAGCGCCGGTGGCCAGCGTTCTGCCTACGCCCCGCCGGGCGGCGGCTACAGCGGCGGCTCGGAAGCGCTTCGCCAACCGCCAGTTGGTCAGCAGAAGCCAGAGGCGTTGGGGCGGATCGATCCGATTTCTTCGAGTCGTGGAGAGGGCGTGCCACCTCCGCAGGAACAGGAGGGGGCAGTAGCTCCGTCGATTCCCGTTGACCGTCCTGGTTTGGGTCTCGATAGCCTGCCAGCCGTCCCAAGCCTGCTGAGCCCGAGTGTGCCGGTCGGTCCGATCCATGGCGGGAATCTGCCACTCGATGGTGTGGGAGGGGCTCCCGGACGCTCGGGCGGGGCTGCGGAGGCCGGAGGTAACCCCGCCTTCCCGATCGGCGGTTCGGTTCCGGCGGGTGGCCACCCAGGAAAGGGTGGATCGGTGCCAGGCAGGAGTGGTGGCTCGACTTCTGGCAGGCCGGCTCCCTTCGGCGGCGGTTCTCTTCCAGGACGGTCAGCTACCCCAGGGCTGCCCACCGGGACAGTCTTCGGAGCTTGTGAGGCGCAGCCGGGGCGAGCAGGGGTATCGGGGATGCCGGGGATGGGTGGCATGCATCCCGGTCCGGTTGGCCCCGGTATGGGTGCCTCGGGCGGGGGCACACGTGGCCGGGGCCTGACCTCGACCGGTGGCGGGATTGTTGGCGGACGGAAGAGCCCTTCCGCTGGTGGCGAGTTCACCCCCGGCGGTACTGGCCTGCGCAGGCAGACTGCGACTGTTGAAGGTGGGGCTCGCTCCGGCCAGAACGGCATGATGCCGGGCGTGCATGGGGGCGGGGCGGGGAGGAACGAGCGGGATCGCCGCCAGAGGCCTGACTACCTGCACGAGGACGAGGAGACCTGGACCAGCGGTACACCGCTTAGCAATCCGAACGTGGTTGAGTAGAACTGACGCGACTGCCCGGCCGGCTGGTCTGTCCCCAAGGGCCGGGCAGACCTGTCCGGGGCACGGCCCTCGGCTGACACGAAGACTGACGAGGAGTTGTGATGCGGCGAACGTGCGGCAGAGTGCGTTGGCGCGGCCTTGCTGGAGCGGCTTTGGCGGTCGGCGTCATGGCCGGTCCGGCTGTGGCTCCAGCAGCTGCCGGGGGTTCCATTCGTGGCGATCAGTGGTATCTGGACGCGATGCACGCTCCGGAGATGTGGAATACGTCGACCGGACAGGGCATCACCGTTGCCGTGATTGATGGCGGGTTCAAGTTCGATCACCCGGACCTAACCGGACAACTTCTGCCGGGTAAGGACTTCAGTGGACTGCCGGGTGGGGTTGGGGACGACTCCGACGGTCACGGTACGGCGATGGCGAGCCTCATTGCCGGGTCTGGCAAGGGAATGGGGGGGAAAGGTGCCTATGGCCTGGCGCCGGGGGCCAAAATCCTTCCCGTGAAGGTCGACGGTGGTGTCCCGGGCCACGCGGTTCCCGCAGCGGTCTTTCTTGATCAGATCGGGCAGGCCGTCGATTTCGCGGTTGATCAGGGGGCCAAGGTCATCAACATCTCGCAGGGGGTCGCTGCGGCTGTGACGTCTCCCGAAAATGCGGCAAAGCTAAATGCCGTACTCGCTCGTGCGGTGGCCAAGGGTTCGTTGGTGATTGCCAGCGTAGGGAACAGTGCACAGGACGGAAACCTGGTCGAGTACCCGGGAGGTTTGCCGTATGTCGTCGGTGTCGGGTCCGTCGACAGGAATTTGGTGACGGCGGCTGAGTCTCAACAGGGTTGGCAGGTTGATCTCGTGGCGCCTGGCACAGATATCGTCCAGGCGTGTATCGACCCTACTGGCTACTGCAAAGGCCACGGCACGTCGGCTGCGACCGCTTTGGTCTCAGCCTCGGCGGCCCTGGTGTGGGCCGTGCACACCGACTGGACGGCGAATCAGGTTCTGCGGGTCCTCATCAACACGGCTGGTAAGCCGACCGATGGTTCCAGCCGCAACGACAGCGTCGGGTATGGCGCGGTCCGCCCTCGCATCGCCTTGGCCACGCCGGGCGATCCGGGGCCGGCGGATGTGTACCCGATTCCGAGCAAGACGGCTCCGATGCCCTCGGCTTCGCCATCGGCCGATACCTCTTCTGCCCCGGCGACCTCACCCGCTGCCGTGCCCGCAGCACCGACGAATGTCGGTTCTCCGGCAGCGGCGCCCATCGCAGACAAGGCATCCGATTCGGGTGGCGCGGTGCTGCCGATTGCGATCGCCGTGGTCAGCGGAGTGGTACTGGTGGCGGGTGGGGTGATCTTCGTGGCACGGTGGCGAAATGCGGCCAGCAGGGTTGCAGCCGATGGGTCGCCGGTGAAGCCAACGGACAACCCGTACGTGAGGTAATTGGCGGCCGAGTTGGGGCTGAACCGCTTCGGGATGCCGACATCGAGGCGCGCGAGTTCGACCACGACAGCGACCTCACCGCCTGAACGAATGCAGCGGCGGCCTCTCGGTCCGCGGCAGGAGCGAGAGGCCGCCGGGCGACGCGCCGTCGTGCGAATCAGACCACCCCGGGCGCCTGCGCCGGGAAGTGAATCGGGTTCACGCACCCGCTCGTGCTGGCGGCCGTCTTGGCCGTCTTCAGTGCAGTGTTCAGGCGGGCCTGGCGAACCGATGGCAGCTCGGGGTCGACGAGTTCGGAGTCTCCCCAGACCATGACCTCCAGGTACGTGAGATGTGTCAAATTCGCCGCTGGATTATCGCAAAGAAACGCGAGCCGCATTCTGCCGTGTTCCTCCCACAGCCCCTGGATGTCGGGACCGAGGTCCGACTGCCGCTTCGCCGCCGGGTCCGCGTTCGCGTCGTAGACATCGTGGTAGGTGAGCTTGCCCCACGGGCGGACGGTCACCCCCGAGAGCACGTGGTGATCCTCCTCCACTGTGCAGGTCTGATTCTGTAGGCCCGGCTGGAGCGAGTTTTCGTCCCCACGGTGCTCTCCGTAACGAACGGTGTACGTCCCCCGCGCCGCACCGGCCAGCGAACGCAGGTCATTCTGGTCCAATATCGACCAGCAGGCACTTTCGGGCAGGTTCAGCGAGTCGTGCGAGGCCCACCACCACAGCCCGCCGCCCCCGCCGACGACCAGCGCCAGCACCATCGCGAGTACCAATCGGCGTTGCCGGTACCGGACCGCTTTTTGTTCTGCGGGGGCACTTTCGAGGGGATTCTCCGGGGCGTCAGGCATTGATTGCCTTTGTCAGGATGCTTCCGTCGGAGAGACCCTGCTTCGCCCCGTTGGCGGCCGTATTGGCCAAGGCGTTGAGGTACGTCGGGTCGATCCCCTTGCCCTTCGCCGTCTCCCTGATGGCTGCTTCTGCCGCGTCCGACGCGGCGTTCCTCCCGCTGTTGAAGCAGTCCGCGGCGGCGTCGCTCGGATATCTGTCGATGTGGTAGCCCAGCGCTATGTTCTGAAATATCTTGTCGGTGGGAATTGTCAGAAGCTTATCCGCCCCGGGGATTCCCTCTATCGCCTTGCCTGCGGTAGCCGTCCATACCTGCTTGGCCCAGCCGACCTTCTCGTCGACGCTGTTGTTGTAGTCGGTCATTTCCTGCAGCTTCTGCTTGTAGACCTCATCGGTTGCCACAGCGTTGAGGATGCCTGCCACCTCGCCTCCAGGGCGGGCAGCATTCGTGATGGCCTCGCCGAAGAGTTCCCCGTACTTGTCCTTCTGCAGCATGACGTCCTGCAGGTGGGCAGTCGTGTAGGCCTGTTGTGCCTGCGCGATCGTGCCGAAGGCATCTGGGTTCCGGCCGAGCACCCCCAGCAGCTTCTGGGTGGCGCCCTGGTCGAGGCCGGCCGGGTCCCCGTTGGTCGGCATCGAGTGGTTGTTGTGGTCGACTGCGATCTGGACGTCGCCCATGTACGACGCCACCATGTGGCCGAAGCTCGGGTCCATGGTGGTGAATATCCCGTCCTTCTTGAGCAGCCCGGGGCCGTCCGTGTTCCCGAACCGATCGACGACGTCTTTCATCACCGCGCTCATCTCGCGTGAGTGCGTGGGCATCGGACCGTCGGTCGCGTCGTAGGCCCGCCCGGTGGTGGCCGCCTCCAGCGCATGGCCGAGTGCGGTCGCGTCATGTGCTGCTGCCCGGTAGTGCGGAGTGAGGTGGTCCGGCTCGAAGTCCTGGAGGAGGGAGTTGAAGCCCGCGTCGGTCAGTTGTTTCAGGTAGGTGTTCGGCTGGCCGGTGGCCTTGACCGTTCCGTCCTCGTTGTAGGTGGTTGCCGGGTCATGGAAGTACGCGGTCGCCGCCTCCGGCTTGTGGCCGAGCGCCTCCAGGGCGCCGGCCATCGGGTTGAGGCCTGAGCCGTCTTTTCCGAGGACGAGTACCTGTTCCAGCGGGTTGGCCTTGCTGACGGCGTCCTCCCAACGGCCTGGATTCGCTGCACTGAGCTGGGTGATGTGCTCGACCAGCGGGTTGAGGAAGCGCTGGTCGTACGTGCCGGTCCGGAGGATGTTGGAGAGGATCTGGTAGCCGTACGGGTTGCCGCCTTGGAGCTGGTCCGGGAGCAGTTGGTACTGGCTGGCTCCAGCCTTGCGCAGTCCCGCCTGCCACGCGTCGGACAGATGCGGTTGCTTGGCCCCGTCCGTTGCCGTTGCGAGGGTGAGGCCGAGATTGGCCTGCATATCGGCCAGGGCCCGTTTCGTCGCGTCGTTGCCGTAGTAGCCGCTGTACTCGGCCATTGCGCCGAAGGACTTGAGAAAACCGTCCGGCCCCATGGAGTCGAGGAAGAGGGTGGCGAACCGCGAGTCGCTGGAGTGCGCCTTCAGCAGGGTGTCGAGCTGGGCGATCTGTGCGGGCGTGGCCTTGTCCCCGAGACGCATCAGGTCCACTGCCTGCTTTGCCTCCTGCTCGGAGACGCCGCCCACCGGCTTCTTGTTGAACGCCTTCCGGTCAGTGCCGGTGTCCGCTGCGAGAGCGGCTGCTGCGGCGGCGTCCGCTTCGGCGGCCCGGGACAGTGCTTTGGCTATCGCGTCGGCGGCGTCGGTGGCCTTCTGCCGGTAGGCCCCGGCGTAGTCGGGGTCCTTCTTCTCCTCCGGGGTCGTCGCCGGGGGCCAGTGGACGGTTCCGTCGTTGTCGACCGTCAGCTTCTGGTCGGTTGCCGATCGGATCGCCGCCTCCAGGTCGGCCTTTGCGGCGGTGATCTCGGTGTGGGCATCACGGAGGGTCTGGGCGATGCCGCTGGCCTCCTCGAAGGCCGCGTCGATTTCGTTGCGTATCTTCGTGATGTTCTCAGCCGCGGTCTCGGCCGCGAATCCGCGCCAGCCCGAGCCGTTCAAGGGCGTGATGATGTCGCCGGTCAGCTCGGAGGAGAAGTTCCACTGCCGAAGCATCGCCTCGAACTCGCCGGCCAGGGTGTCAAGGCCGGTCACCTGCGCGTTCCTCAGTTCTTCGAACTTCATGCCGGTGCCTCAGCCCTTTCCGAACGCGTGGGTATTCGCCTGATCCGTTTGCGCATACCGGTCGGCGTTGAGGCGTAAGTTCCCGGCCACGTTTCCGATCGCATCCTCAAGGGTCCTGACCTGGTCCGTCCAGACGCCGGCCGCGCTGGTGATCGCAGCGCGCAGCGCCCAGTTGGTCGGGAGCTGCGCGGAGGCCGCGGAGGCGTGCGTGGTGGGCTGCTTGCACGCCTGCCCGAACTTGGTCTTCAGGGTGTCGCTGTTGGTTGCCGCACGCCTCAGCGCCTCCGGACTGACGGCTACGGTCGGCGCCGATGTACCGGGCGCGGGGGCGCTCGGTGTGTAGACCGGCGCCGGCGCTCCGGACTCGACGGCGGCCAGGTCGGGAAACTGCTTCTTGGCCGCGTCCGTCAGTTTTCCGGAGCTGTCGAAGAGCCACGGGTTCATTCGGCGCTCGAAGTCCAGATCAACCATCAATCCCCCCTCAGGAGTGGGCTGAGCGACCTCCACCGTGCGCGGAGTGTCGCCACTTCGTCGCTGCGAGTCTGCCACGGGGCGCGCGGGATGGGGTCGTGCGCCGGGGTCACTCGGGTGGGGGCTGGGGGTGGGGTGGGTGGGGCGGGCAGGGTTGGGGGCATGGGTGTGCAAGTGCGGCGGGCGGCGGCTGCGGCTCTGATCGGGACCGCGATCGAGTTCTATGACTTCTTCATCTACGGGACGGCGGCGGCGCTCGTCTTCGGGGCGGTGTTCTTCCCGGGGTTGGGGGCGGTGGGGGCGCTGTTGGCGGCGTTCTCGGTGTACGCGGTGGCGTTCCTGGCGCGGCCGTTGGGGGCCGTGGTGTTCGGGCACTTCGGGGACCGGTTGGGGCGGAAGACGACGCTGGTGGTGTCGCTGCTGCTGATGGGGGTGGCCACGGCGGCGGTGGGGGTGTTGCCGGGGTTCGGGGTGTGGGGGTGGTGGGCGCCGGTGGCGCTCGTCGTGTTGCGGGTGTGTCAGGGGGTCGGGCTCGGCGGGGAGTGGGGTGGGGCTGCGCTGTTGTTGGCGGAGCACGCGCCGGCCGGGCGGCGCGGGCGGTACGGGGCGTTCCTGCAGCTGGGGCCGACGGTCGGGTTCGTGCTCGCGAACGGAGTGTTCCTGCTGGTGCAACTCGGCCTGGACGAGCGGGCGTTCAGGGAGTGGGGGTGGCGGGTCCCGTTCGTCGCCTCGCTCGCGCTCGTCGTGGTCGGGCTGTTCATCCGGCTGAAGGTCGAGGAGTCTCCGCTGTTCCGCGGGCAGGAGGCGGGCCGGCCCGGGCTGCCGGTGGCGGAGGTGCTGCGCGGGCACTGGCGCACGGTGCTGGTGGGCTGTGGCGTGATCACCGTGGGGTACGCGCTGTTCTACCTGACCACGACGTACGCGCTGGCGTACGCGGCGACCGGTCTCGGGGTGCCGAGCACCGTGCTGCTGCCGATGCTGCTGGTGGGCGCGGTGGGCATGGGCGCGGCCGGGTGGACGACCGCGGGGCGCAGTGACGGCTGGGGCCGGCGGCGGACGATGCTGTGGGCGACGGCGTTCGCGACGGCCTGGTCGCTCGTCGAGTTCCCGCTGCTGGAGACGGCGCGCCGGCCGCTGATGTTCGTGGCGCTGGCCGGGGCGATGGTGGTGCTGGGTGCCCTGCTGGGGCCGGTCGCGGCGTTCCTGCCGGAGCTGTTCCCGACCCGGGTGCGCTACACGGGCGCGGCACTGACGTACAACCTGGGCGGCGTGGTCGGCGGGGCGCTGACGCCGCTGGTGGCGACCCGGCTGACGGCGGCGTACGGGACGGCCGAGCTGGTCGGCTGGTACGTGGCGGCGCTGGGCGTGGTGGCGGTGCTGTGCTTGCGGCTGCTGCCGGAGACGTGCGGTGCGGAGCTGGGGTCGGTGGACGGCGAACGCCGCCGGGCGCCCCTGCTGGGGACGGATCCGGCGGCGTAGCCGACAGGCGGTGCGGCAGGCGGTGCGGCAGGCAGGTGCGGCGCGGTCAGCCGGCCAGGGCGGCGCGGCCGGCCAGGACGACCGCGGTGTGCTTGGCGACGCGCCCGCCGAGGTGCTCGGCGGTCGCGATGTCGGCCTTGTGGACGGCCTCGGCGCCGGCGTCGGCCGGCGAGGAGGCGGCGGCGCCGCTGAAGAAGCCGAGGCGGTTGAGGTCGTTCTCGCTGGCGGTGGTGGCGTTCCAGCCGGGCTTGAGGCCCAGGTTGACCCAGTTCATGCCGTGCTGGGCGGCGAGGGTCTGGAAGTAGCCGAGGGTGCCGGCCTTGTCGCCGCTCTTGGAGGCGGAGTTGGTGAAGCCGGCCGCGACCTTGTCCTGCCAGACGTCGCCGAACCAGCGCTTGCTGGTGGCCTCGGCGAAGACGTGGAAGGCGCCGGACGCGGTGCCCATGTAGGTGGGGGAGCCGAAGACGATCGCGTCGGCGGCGTCGAGCTGGGCCCACTGCTCGTCGGTGATGGTGTCGACGGCGATCGAGACGACCTCGGCACCGCCGGCGGCGGCACCGCGGGCGACGGCCTCGGCGATGACGGCGGTGTGGCCGTAGCCGGAGTGGAAGGCGATGGCGACGGTGGGGCGGATGGCGGTCATGCGGGCACTCCTGTACGGGCGGCGGTGGCCCGGGGGACGAAGAAGGAAGGGGACGACGGGCCTCGGCCCGCCTGGTCTCCAATATAGACCAAGTCTCCAATGGTTACCAAGGGGGGATTGGAGACCGACGGAGCTACCCTGGGTGTCATGACGACGGAGGAAACGGCCCGCGCCGACATCGGGTGGCACCGGGAGTCCTGGGACTCCCGGGAGCCCCGGGGATCCCAGGAGCATGTGCAGCGGGAGGAGCTGGAGCTCAACGTCTTCGCCCAGCTCTGTCCCAGTCGCGAGATGTTCGCCGAGCTGGCCGACAAGTGGTCGCTGCTGATCCTGATGAGCCTGGCCCTCTGCGGCCCGCAGCGGTTCTCCGAACTCCAGCGCGGGATCGGCGGGGTCAGCCGCAAGATGCTCACCCAGTCGCTGCGCACGCTGGAGCGCGACGGCCTGGTGCGCCGCACGGTCCACCCGGAGACGCCGCCGCGCGTGGTCTACGACCTGCTGCCGCTCGGCCGGGAACTGGCCGAACTGGTCTCGCCGCTCGGCCGCTGGACGGAGCGCCGCGCCCAGCAGATGCTCGCGGCCCGCGAGGTGTTCGACGCGGCGCACGCCGAGGCCTGAGGGCGACGGAAGGGGGCGGAGGGGGGCGGAGGGGGCAGGTCGGAGCCGATTTCCCTTCCGGGCCGACGGCCGTGTAATGTCTTCCTTGTTCGACCGGCCCGGCGGAAACGTCCGGCAAGCCCCTATAGCTCAGTCGGTAGAGCGTCTCCATGGTAAGGAGAAGGTCTGCGGTTCGATTCCGCATGGGGGCTCCACTCGAAGACCCTCGCCTGAAGGCGGGGGTCTTTCGCGTTCCCGGCCCGGCCGGGCCGCCGACACGCGGTGGCCTAGCGAGTCGGGTACGGAATGCGCTGTGATGGTGCGTCATCGGCCGCCCGCCCGTGGGGAGCGGGCGCGAGCCGGACCCCGACCGGGAGGGCGTCATGGGCGTTCGACTCGTGGTGGTCGACGACCACCGGCTGCTGGCCGAGGCACTCGCGACCGCGCTCCAGCTGCGCGGTCACCGGGTGCTCGCGGTCGGCTCGCCGGCGGGCGTGGCCGCCGACCTGGTGGCCGGGCGCAGGCCCGAGGTGTGCCTGCTCGGCGTGGCCGCGCCGGCCGAGCCGGGCGCGTTCGACGGGCTGCGCCGGATCCGCCGGGAGCGGCCCGAGGTGGCCGTCATCGTGCTCGGCCCGGTGGGTGAACTGCGCGGTGTGGCCGGGGCGTTCGCGGCCGGGGCGGCGGGCTACGTGCCGAGCGACGAGCGGATCGAAGTGGTCGAGCGGGCGATCGGGCGGGCCCGGGCGGGCGAGGCGGCGGTGGCCGTGGACGTGCTGCGCGGCGCCTTCGACCAGCTGCTGCGGCCGGCCGCCGAGCCGGACGACGAAGCCGTCCGGCTGCTGCGCCTGCTGACCCGCCGTGAGGTGCAGGTGCTGGCCCGGATCGCGGACGGCGAGGACACCGCGGCGATCGCCGCCGGGATGCGGATCGCCGCGAGCACGGCCCGGACGCACGTCCAGCGGGTGCTGATGAAGCTGGGCGCGCGGACCCGGCTGGAGGCGGCGGCGGTGGCCGCGAGGACCGGCCTGCTGGAGCGGATGGCCTCCGACTGAAGGCGTGCGCCGGAGGGCGATGAAGGGCACCGGAGGGAGCTGCCGCAGGCGGTCGCGGGGGCCGCGGACCCTGGTCCGGAGCACCCCCGGAGGGCAGGGAGAATAGGCGCCAGTCGTTCGCACGTTTCCGATGGCCCCGCCGATCCGGCGGCCATCGCCCGCTGGAGGTCTCATCATGAGTAAGTACCTGGTCACGGGTGGCGCCGGCTACGTCGGCAGTGTGGTGGCCGCTCACCTGCTGGAGGCGGGGCACCAGGTGACCGTCCTGGACGACCTCTCGACGGGTTTCCGCGAGGGCGTTCCGGCCGGTGCCGAGTTCGTCGAGGGCCGGATCCAGGAGGCCGGCAAGGTGCTGGACGGCTCCTTCGACGGCGTGCTGCACTTCGCCGCCTCCTCGCAGGTCGGCGAGTCGGTCGTGGACCCGGAGAAGTACTGGCGCAACAACGTGGCCGGCTCGCTGGAGCTGATCAGCGCGATGCGCGAGGCCGGCGTGCGCAAGCTGGTGTTCTCCTCGACCGCCGCCACCTACGGCGAGCCGGAGGTCGTGCCGATCGCCGAGACCGCCCGCACCGCGCCGACCAACACCTACGGCGCCACCAAGCTCGCCGTCGACCACCTGATCACCAGCGAGGCCGTCGCCCACGGCCTGGCCGCGGTGTCGCTGCGCTACTTCAACGTGGCCGGCGCGTACGGCGCCTACGGCGAGCGGCACGACCCCGAGTCGCACCTGATCCCGCTGGTCTTCCAGGCCGCGCTGGGCCAGCGCCCGCACATCGCGGTGTACGGCGACGACTACCCGACCCCGGACGGCACCTGCATCCGCGACTACATCCACGTCGCCGACCTGGCCGACGCGCACCTGCTGGCGCTGGACGCCGCCAAGCCGGGCGAGCACCTGATCTGCAACCTGGGCAACGGCAGCGGCTTCTCGGTGCGTGAGGTGATCGAGTCGGTCAAGCGCGTCACCGGCCGCGAGATCCCGGTGCAGGTGTCCGGGCGCCGCGCCGGCGACCCGGCGGTGCTGGTGGCCTCCGCCGAGCGTGCCCACGACGCCCTCGGCTGGACGCCGCGCCGTCCGAACCTGGACGACATCGTCGCCGACGCCTGGAAGTTCACGCTGGAGAAGAACGGCCTGTAAGCGGGCCGAGCTCGAAGGAACCGCAGGCGCCGCCCCCCCCCCCCCCCCGGGGGGGCGCCCCGGGGGGGGCGGGGCCCCCCCCCCCCCCCGCGCGAAAAGTGGCGGGCGGGGGGGGACAAAAGCCCGGCGCGCCCCCCCGCGC
>NZ_JBHWGD010000013.1:0-22266 GCF_042733235.1 Kitasatospora sp. NPDC059722 | reverse complement strand
CAAAAACCCCCCCCCCCCCAGCAATAACACCCTGCAAAACACCCCCATCAACGCGGCCGCAGCACCAAGCACCCCCCGGCCCCCCCCCGCCCCCCCGGGGCCGCCGCCTCGGCGTTCTCCTGGACGCCCCCGCGACACCGGTCGGAAAGTGGCGCGGACGGATCGAATCCAGTCACGTGCGCACCTCCTGACGAAACTTCACCAAACCGCCACGAGCGCGTCCCCAGGCCCGTACGCTGAATGCGGTACCGGTTGGGGGTGGCGCGCGTTCGGCCCCGCCGGCCACCGGTGGGCGGGCGGAACGGAGTGCCGCATCCGCGGGCGCCGGGGCCGGTCCCCGCCCCGGGCTCGGGCCGGTCTGAGCAGGGGGGTAGTGACGATGGGGCGGATCCGCGTCCTGGTGGTCGACGACCACCGGATCTTCGCCGAGGCCCTGGCCGCGGCGCTCGCCGCCGAGCCCGACGTCGAGGTGGGCGCGGCGGGCAGCGCGGCCGCCGCCGAGCGCGCCCTGGAGCGCGCCGCCGTCGAGGGGCGGGCCTTCGACGTCGTCCTGATCGACGCCGACCTGGGCTCCGAGGCGGCCGTGCCGCCGGGCCCGCGCAAGCCCGTCCGCGCGGGCCCGGAGCCGCTGGACCCGGCCCGCCGGCGCCCGCCCCCCGTGGTGGCGCCGCCGCGCCGCCCGGCCGTGCCGCCGACGGGTCCGGGTGGACGCTCGGCGGATCCGCTGCGGCCCGATCCCCAGCGCACCGAGCACGTCCGCGCCGAGCACGTGCGCACCGACCAGCTGCGGCCGGTCGCCCCGCCGCCGGACGGGATCACGCTGCTCGGCCGGGTCCGCCGCGGCCACCCGGGGCTGCGCGCGATCGTCCTGGCCACCGCCGACGACCCGCACCGCGCCGCCCGGGCCCTGCACGCGGGTGCCACCGGCTGGGTGGCGAAGGAGAGTTCGCTGGCGCGGCTGCTCGCCGTCGTGCGCGGGGTGCTGCGCGACGAGACGCACCTGCCGCCGGCGCTGCTCACCGGGGTGATCCGGGAGCTCACCACCGCCCGGCGCGACCGCACCGAGAGCGAGCGCCTGGTGGACACGCTCACCCCGCGCGAGAAGCAGATCCTGCGCTGCATGGTCGCGGGCCTGGGCCGGCAGGCGGTCGCCGAGCGGCTCTACCTGTCCCCGCACACCGTCCGCACGCACATGCAGAACGTGCTCGGGAAGCTCGGCGTGCACTCGACCCTGGCCGCCGTCGCGGTCGCCCGCCGGGCGGGGGTCAGTCCCGCGGAGCCCGCCGCGCCGCCGTCCGTCGCCTCCACCAGCTGAGACGAGCCGGACCCGGCCGGAGCCGGGGGCCGCGGCGGCGGGCCGATCCGCCGGTCAGCCCGGGATGTTGTCGAAGGGGGCGACCAACAGCCGCAGCAGACCGGCGAGTTCGCCCTGCTGGCCGGCGGTGAGCTGGGCGAGGAGTTCGCGCTCGTGGGCGAGCAGTCCGGCGAGGGCCTGGTCGGCGCGGTCGCGGCCGTCGTCGGTCAGGCGGACCAGGACGCCGCGGCGGTCGTCGGGGTCGGGCAGGCGCTTGACCAGGTTCTTGCCGGTGAGCCGGTCGATCCGGTTGGTCATGGTGCCGGACGTGACGAGGGTCTGGGTGAGCAGCTGCCCGGGCGAGAGCTGGTAGGGGGAGCCGGCGCGCCGCAGGGCCGTCAGGACGTCGAACTCCCAGGGCTCCAGGCCGTGCTCGGCGAAGGCGGTGCGGCGCGCGCGGTCCAGGTGCCGGGCGAGCCGGCTGACCCGGCTGAGCACCTCAAGCGGCTCCACGTCGAGGTCGGGGCGCTCCCGGCGCCATGCTGCGACCAGCCTGTCGACCTCGTCCTCCATGACGATCAGTGTATCGGTGGATGTGTCGATGTGAAGTCTCTTGACATCGAGAAATGTGCCAGCGAGGC
This sequence comes from Kitasatospora sp. NPDC059722, assembly GCF_042733235.1. Taxonomy (NCBI): domain Bacteria; kingdom Bacillati; phylum Actinomycetota; class Actinomycetes; order Kitasatosporales; family Streptomycetaceae; genus Kitasatospora; species Kitasatospora sp. NPDC059722. The sequence goes on along the minus strand of NZ_JBHWGD010000013.1, from coordinate 20,331 downwards.
TAAAAGCAGATATCTTGATGTCGAGATACTTTCGAGGTGTGCCATGCCCGCTCCTGCCTGGGACCCGGCCCAGTACCTGCGCTTCGCCGACGAACGGACTCGCCCGCTGCGCGATCTGCTCGCCCGCGTCCCCGCCCTGCCGCACGAGCCCGCCGCGACGATCCTGGACATCGGCTGCGGGCCAGGCAACTCCACCGCCGTCGTGCGCGAGCGCTGGCCGCAGGCCAGGATCACCGGCGTCGACAACTCCGCCCCGATGCTGGAGACCGCCCGTACGCAGGGCGAGCCGAGCGCCGCGTACGTCCTCGCCGACGCCGCGGAGTACGACCCGGCCCCGGCCGGGCCCGACCTGATCGTCTCCAACGCGGCCCTGCAATGGATCAGCGCGGAGGAGCGCCGGCCCCGACGGGGACTCTCCTCGCCGAAGGCGGGCGAGGAGGGACGGTTGGACGGCCACCTGGCGCTCCTGCCGCGCTGGGCGGAGGCGCTCAGGCCCGGCGGCGTCATCGCCTTCCAGGTGCCGGGCAACTTCGACGCGCCCAGCCACACGCTGCTCGCCGGGCTGCGCCGCAGTCCGCGCTGGGCCGACGTCCTCGGCGACGACGCCACCCGAGCCGGCGTCCACGAGCCCGGGCGGTACCTCGACGTGCTCGCCGGGGCCGGCTGCGCCGCCGACGTCTGGGAGACCACCTACAGCACGCTGCTGACCGGCCCGGATCCCGTTCTGGAATGGACGAAGGGCACCGCCCTGCGACCCGTGCTCGCCCGGCTCGCCGACCCGGAGCAGCGGGCCGCCTTCCTCGCCGAGTACGGGGCGCTCCTGCGCGAGGCCTACCCGGCCGGGCCGCACGGCACGGTCTTCCCGTTCCGGCGGATCTTCGCGGTCGCGACGAGGCGGTAGGCGGGCGGGGGCGCGGAACCCGGCCGGCGACCCGCCGGTCAGAGCTTGCGATCGCCGACCAGGTTCGGGTGCCGCTCCAGGCCCTCCAGCCCGTGCCAGGCCAGGTTCACCAGGTGCGCCGCGACCTGCGCCTTGTCCGGCTTGCGGACCTCCAGCCACCACTGCCCGGTCAGCGCGACCATCCCGACCAGCATCTGCGAGTACATCGGGGCCAGCCGCGGGTCGAACCCGCGGGACTTGAATTCCAGCCCGAGGATGTCCTCCACCTGCGTCGCGATGTCGCTGATCAGCGAGGCGAAGGTGCCCGTCGACTGGGCCACCGGCGAGTCCCGGACGAGGATCCGGAAGCCGTCCGTCGAGGTGTCGATGTAGTCCATCAGCGCGAACGCGGCCTGCTCCAGGAGCTCGCGCGAGTGCCCGCCGGTCAGCGCCCCGGTGACCATGTCCAGCAGGAGCTGCATCTCGCGGTCCACCACCACCGCGTACAGCCCCTCCTTGCCGCCGAAGTGCTCGTACACCACCGGCTTCGACACCCCGGCCCGCTCGGCGATCTCCTCCACCGACGTGCCGTCGTAGCCGCGCTCCGCGAAGACCGTCCGGCCGATCTCCAGCAGCTGCTCGCGCCGCTGCTTGCCGGTCATCCGCACCCGCCCGCCGCGGCGGCGGGGCCCCGCCGCGGCCGCACCCCGGGGCGCGGCCCCGTCCGCCGGGGCAGTGGCACGCGGACGGGCCTGCGCCGCTCCGGGCGCCGCGTCCGTCCGCGTGCCGTCGTGACCGCCTGTGCTGTCTGCGCTGCTCCCGTTCACCCCTACATCATGCTGGAAGCGCGCCCTCATGCGGCGCGGCGGGCGGCGATCCGCTGTGCGTCCGGCCAGCGGACGTCCCGGACCCAGCCGGCCAGCTCGAACCAGCGGATCAGCCGGGCCGAGGAGTCGATCTGTCCGCGCAGGACGCCGTGCCGGGCGGAGGTCGGGTCGGCGTGGTGCAGGTTGTGCCAGGACTCGCCGCAGGAGAGCACGGCCAGCCACCAGACGTTGCCCGAGCGGTCCCGGGAGCGGAACGGGCGGCGGCCGACGGCGTGGCAGATCGAGTTGATCGACCAGGTCACGTGGTGCAGCAGGGCGACCCGGACCAGCGAGCCCCAGAAGAACGCGGACAGCGCGCCCTGCCAGGACAGCGTCACCAGCGCGCCTACCAGCGCGGGCAGCAGCAGGGAGATCGACGTCCAGAGCCAGAACAGCCGGGAGATCCGCCGCAGCGCGGGGTCGTTGACGAGGTCCGGCGCGTACTTGAGCTGCGGGGTCTGCTCCTCGTCGAACATCCAGCCCATGTGCGCCCACCACAGGCCCTTCAGCAGCGCGGGCAGGCTCTCCCCGTAGCGCCACGGCGAGTGCGGGTCGCCGTCCTTGTCGCTGAAGCGGTGGTGCTTGCGGTGGTCGGCCACCCAGCGCACCAGCGGGCCCTCGACGGCGAGGCTGCCGACGACGGCGAGGGCGAGGCGCATCCGGCGGCCGGCCTTGAAGGCGCCGTGGGTGAAGTAGCGGTGGTAGCCGACGGTGATGCCGTGGCAAGTGAGGAAGTACATGGCGACGGTGACCGCCACGTCCGTCCAGCCCAGGCCGCGGCCCCAGGCGATCGGGACGGCCGCCAGCAGGGCCGTGAACGGCACGACGATGAAGAGGACGAGCGCGAGGCGCTCGGCGAAGCCCTGGCGCTCCCCGCCACGGGTGGCGGACAGCATCGCGGGGGACGGTTCGGAGGAGTCGCTGGGCGGCGCGGTGGAACCGGCGCGCGCCTCACCGGCCTGGATGGTCATGTTCTTGTCCCTCGACGGGGGCCCTCTGCGGGCGGGGGTGGGAAGGCTACGGTGCCGTAACCTACGGCATCGTAGGTTGCGTTCCGTGGCGAAGGGAACACACCGCCGCACGGCGCTTGAGTGAATTCACCCGACTGGATGGATGAACCGCCGTCCCGGTGGTGGAGCGTCACACGCGCCGGAGACGGACCGCGCGGCGGCGGGCGCGGGTCGGCCATGGAGGTAGATGTGGAGCCGCATACCCCGTAGTCTTGCCCCAGCGCGCCTCCGGCGACCTTCGGGCCGGCGTGCCGGTCCCGGATCGTCTAAGGGCAGGACAGCTGGTTTTGGTCCAGCTTATGGGGGTTCGAATCCTCCTCCGGGAGCACTCTGAGCGGCCCCGGCCCGGTATTGCGGCGGGCCAGGGGGTGGCTTTTCGGCCACTTTCCTCGCACTATCCTCGAACTGCCAGGGCTTATGTGCGGATCCTCGCCCCTGGCCGCTCTGCCCTCTCTGTGAACCGACCGAGGAGCCTCCCCGCATGGGTGCCAATTCGCTTGCCGCCGTTGTCGTTCTTGCCGCCGGTGGCGGGACACGGATGAAGTCGAACAAGCTGCCCAAGGTGCTGCACGAGGTGTGCGGACGGACGCTGGTCGGTCACGCCGTCTCGGCGGCGCAGGAGTTGACGCCGGGGCAGCTGGTCGTCGTCGTCGGCCACCAGCGGGAGCAGGTCGAGGAGCACCTCGCGGCGCACCACCCGGCCGCCCGCCCGGTCGTCCAGCACGAGCAGAACGGCACCGGGCACGCGGTGCGCACGGCGCTGGAGGCGCTCGCCGCCGACGGCGTGGTGCTGGACGGCACCGTGATCATCACCGCCGGCGACTCGCCGCTGCTGACCGGGGCGACGCTGCGGCGCCTGGCCAGGGCGCACGCCGAGCAGGAGAACGGCGTCACCGTGCTGACCGCCGTGGTGCCCGAGCCGTTCGGCTACGGCCGGATCCTGCGCGACGAGGACCGCTCGGTGGCCGCGATCGTCGAGGAGAAGGACGCCACCGACACCCAGCGCCTGATCACCGAGATCAACTCCGGGGTCTTCGCCTTCGACGCCAAGCTGCTGACCGCCGCGCTGGCCGAGCTGACCACGGACAACTCGCAGGGCGAGGAGTACCTGACCGACACCCTGCAGATCCTGCGCGAGGCCGGGCACCGGGTCGGCGCCGTCGTGGCCGAGGACCCGCGGGACATCCTCGGCATCAACGACCGCGTGCAGCTCGCCCAGGCCCGCCGCCTGCTCAACGACCGCCTGCTGGAGCGCGCGATGCGCGAGGGCGTCACCGTGGTCGACCCGGCGACGACCTGGATCGACGTCCAGGTGACGTACGAGGCGGACGCCGTCGTGCTGCCGAACACCCAGCTGCAGGGCGCCACCCACCTCGGCGAGGGCTGCGAGGTCGGCCCGAACTCGACCCTGCGGGACACCCGGGTCGGCGCCGGCGCCGTTGTGAGCAACACCACGGCCGACCGCGCCGAGGTGGGCGAGCTGGCCAGCGCAGGCCCGTACGCCTACCTGCGCCCGGGCGCCAAGCTGCTGCGCAAGGCGAAGGTCGGCACCTACGTCGAGGTCAAGAACTCCGAGCTCGGCGAGGGCGCCAAGGTGCCCCACCTGTCGTACATCGGCGACGCCACCATCGGCGAGGGCACCAACGTCGGCGCGGCCTCGGTCACGGTGAACTACGACGGCGTCAACAAGCACCGCACGGTCATCGGCGCGCACTGCCGGACCGGCTCGGACAACATGTTCATCGCACCGGTCACGATCGGTGACGGCGCCTACACCGCGGCCGGCTCGGTCATCACCTCCGACGTTCCGCCGGGCGCGCTCGGCGTGAGCCGGGCGCAGCAGCGCAACATCGAGGGCTGGGTGGAGCGCAAGCGCCCCGGGACCGCATCGGCGCAGGCCGCGAAGGTTGCGACGGACGGGGCGACGGAAGCCTGACGGGACGCGCGGGCGTCCGAGGAGCGGTCCCGGGGCGGACGGTTTCTGCGCGGGCGCGTAACCTTGGGGACATACGTGCGCCACTGGGCTTACCGCCCGTGTCCAGGCGTACCGACATTCCCCGAACCCATCTTGCGTGCGGGCTGCGCCTGCTCGCGTTGGATGGTCGGGGTTCAGCGTCCGCAAACGCGAGGAGACGGTGCAGTGAGCGGGATCACGACGTCGGGTGAGAAGAAGCTGAAGCTCTTCTCCGGCCGTGCCCACCCGGAGCTGGCGAAGGAGGTGGCCGCGGCGCTGGGGACCGAGCTGGTTCCGACCAAGGCCCTGGACTTCGCCAACGGCGAGATCTACGTCCGCTTCCTGGACTCCGCGCGCGGTGCGGACTGCTTCGTGATGCAGAGCCACACGGCTCCCATCAACCAGTGGATCATGGAGCAGCTGATCATGATCGACGCTCTGAAGCGGGCCTCCGCCAAGAGCATCACCGCGATCCTGCCGTTCTACGGCTACGCCCGCCAGGACAAGAAGCACCTCGGCCGCGAGCCCATCTCGGCCCGCCTGGTCGCCGACCTGCTGCGCCAGGCCGGCGCCGACCGCCTGATGGCCGTGGACCTGCACACCGCGCAGATCCAGGGCTTCTTCGACGGCCCGGTCGACCACCTGTTCGCGCTGCCGCTGCTGGCCGACTACGTGGGCGAGCGGGTCGACCGCGACAAGCTGACGATCGTCTCGCCGGACGCCGGCCGGGTGAAGGTGGCCGACCAGTGGTGCGACCGCCTGGACGCGCCGCTGGCGATCATCCACAAGCGCCGCGACATGACCCAGGCCAACACGATCCTGTCGGCCGAGGTCGTCGGTGACGTCAAGGGCCGGGTCTGCGTCCTGGTCGACGACATGATCGACACCGCCGGCACGATCTGCGCCGCCGCCGACGCGCTGTTCGACAACGGCGCCGCGGACGTCCTGGTCGCCGCCACCCACGGCGTGCTCTCGGGCCCGGCCGCGGACCGCCTGAAGAACTCCCGGGTCAGCGAGTTCGTGTTCACCAACACGCTGCCGACCCCCGCCCAGCTCCAGCTGGACAAGATCACCACGCTGTCCATCGCCCCGTCGATCGCCGCCGCGATCCGCGAGGTGTTCGAGGAGGGTTCGGTCACGAGCCTCTTCGAGGGCGTGCACTGACGAAGGCCCGCGCAGGCGGCCCCGGTCCGGAACGGGCCGGGGCCGCCGCCGATTTCGCGGGAGGGCACAGGTGCGGTTAGACTCGTGAAACTGCTCGGCGAGGGATGCCGTGTGCCCGCTCGACGGGTGCCCGCTCCGTGATCGACGCGCTGCCGGTGCCGGTTCCCCGGACCCTGGCAGAGGTCGTTGCCGCCGAGTGACCCCCAACGTACTGAGGGTGTGGTCCCGGCGGTTTTTCGCGTTGCCTGCACCCCCGCGCCGTTCTTCACGAGGAGTGCAGTCGTGTCCGAGATCCGCCTTGCCGCTGAGACCCGTTCCGAGTTCGGCAAGGGTGCCGCCCGCCGCGCCCGCCGCGCCGGCTTCGTCCCCGGTGTCGTCTACGGCCACGGCCACGCCCCGGTTCACCTGAACCTGCCCGGCCACGACCTGATGATGGCCCTCAAGACCCCGAACGCCCTGCTGGTCGTCCCGATCGAGGGCAAGGACGAGTACGTCCTGCCGAAGGCCGTCCAGCGCGAGGCCATCAAGCGCACCATCGAGCACGTCGACCTGCTGCTCGTGAAGCGCGGCGAGAAGGTCACCGTCGAGATCCCGGTCCTCACCGAGGGCGAGCTGGCCCCGGGCGGCAACCTGCTGGAGCACGTCCTCAACGCGCTGCCGATCGAGGCCGAGGCCACCCACCTGCCCGAGTCCGTCACCGTCTCGGTCGAGGGCCTGGAGGCCGGTGCCTCCATCCACGCCAAGGACATCGTCCTGCCGGCCGGCGTCACCCTGGCCGTCGACGCCGACGCCGTCGTGCTGCAGGTCATCGGCGCCCAGGCCGCCCCTGCCGAGGACGAGGCCGCCGAGGCCGAGGGCGCCGAGGCCTGAGCCTCGCGCTGACGACTGCTTGAGACCGCTGCCCCGGTCGCTCCCTCTGGAGCGGCCGGGGCAGCGGTGTGTCCGGGAAGATGGCGTGGAGCGCGAGGGCGAGGAGTAGGGACATGGCGGAAGAAGCGTACGAAGGGCCGTGGCTGGTCGTGGGGCTGGGGAACCCGGGCGAGCAGTACGCCCGGAACCGGCACAACATCGGCTTCATGGTGGTCGACCTGCTGGCGCAGCGGATGGGCGCCAAGTTCAAGGCGCACAAGAGCCGGGCGCAGGTCGCCGAGGGGCGGCTGGTCGGCAAGCGGGTCGTGCTCGCCAAGCCGATGTCGTTCATGAACCTGTCCGGTGGCCCGGTGACGGCGCTGCGCGACTTCTACAAGGTCCCGGCGGCCGGGATCGTGGCGGTCCACGACGAGCTGGACATCGACTACGCGGCGCTGCGGCTCAAGCTCGGCGGCGGCGACAACGGGCACAACGGCCTGAAGTCGATCACCAAGTCGCTCGGGCCCGACTACCACCGGATCCGCTGCGGCATCGGCCGCCCGCCGGGCCGGATGGAGGTCGCGGACTTCGTCCTCAAGGACTTCTCCGGTACCGAGCGCAAGGAGCTGGACTGGTTCGTCGACCGCTCGGCGGACGCGGTGGAGGCCCTGCTGTCGGAGGGCCTGGAGCGGGCGCAGGGGACGTACAACTCCTGACGGCGTGACCGGGGGTCGAGGCGGCGCGCCGGGTCGGCAACAGTCGTACAACGCTTGACGTTCCACACCTGAATAGGTGTGAGAACCCCGTGCGCGATCGGATAGCGTCGGTCCCGGTACGCGAACGGGTCCTGGGGAGTAGCTCGATGCGGAGATTGCGTCCGGTCCGCCGACTGCGGCGGATCCGGGTGATGCGGTTGCGGCGGTTCGGCCGGCGGATCGGCACGGCCGGTGCGCTGGGGGCGGCGGGGATGCTGCTGTCCAGCGGCGTGGCACACGCCGATCCGGTGGCGGAGCCCGACCAGGCGGCGTCGCCGGAGCCGGCGGCCGCGCAGTTCGCGCCGGTGCTCGGCGATTCGGTCGGGCCGGACGCCGGGCTGCTGGCGGTCGGCGGCGGCCTGGTGGTCGTGGCCGGCGGTGCCGCGCTGTGGCTCAAGCGCCACCGCGCCGGCGGATCGCCCGAGTAGGGGGAAGAACGGCTCACGGGCCGGGGTCCACGCACGTGGACCCCGGCCCTTTCGCGTGCCCGGAATCCCGGGCGCCGACTTGTCATCCGTTTCCGGCGGGCGGGGCGTCCTGTGGGTATGAAGCGCGAATCGATGAGCCCGGGGGGCGTCGACGGGGACCCGTTCGACGAGTTCGTCGCGGCGCGGTACCAGGCGCTGCTGCGCGGTGCCTTCCTGATCACCGGCGACGTCCACGACGCCCGGGACCTGCTGCACGACGCGTTGGCGCGGGTGTACGCCAAGCGGTCGGCCATCCGGGAGCCGGCGGCGACGGAGGGGTACGTGCGCCGGACGATGATCCGCACGCACGTCTCGCGGTGGCGCCGGACCAGGCGCGAGGTGCTGACCTCCGCGCTGCCGGACGGGCCGGCGGCCCAGGAGGCCGAGCGGGACGAGGAGTTGGCGGCGGCCCTGGGGGCGCTGCCGCGGCGCCAGCGCGCGGCGGTGGTGCTGCGGTACTACCTCGACCTGCCGGTGGCGCAGGTGGCGGAGGAGCTGGGCTGCACGGTGGCGACGGCCAAGACCCACCTGGCGCGGGCGGTCAGGACGCTTCGGCAGGAACTGGAACCGGCTAAGGAGTTGGTGGGACGTGAGCGCTGAGGACGGGTTCGAGGAGGAGCTGGCCCGCCGGCTCGGGCTGCGGGCGTCGGCGGTCGGCGGCAGCCCGCCGCTGGCCGCGCTCAAGGCGGCCGGGCGGCGGCGGGCACGGCAGCAGGGCGCGGTGCGGGGCGTGACGGCGGTCGCGGTGCTGGCCGTCGGCGCGGGGGCGCTGACGCAGCTGGGCGGCGGGGGGACAGCCTCGGACGAGCGCGTGGGCGGAGGGCCGGCCGGGGCGCCGACGGGAGGGGCGGCGTCGCCGTCGGCCGGGCGGAACTCCGGCAAGGGGCGGATGGTCTTCGGGTGCGACGCGGGGCCGTCCTCGCTGCGGACGCCGGGCCAGCACTGGCACCCGACCGACCTGCCGACGGGCCCGCCGAGGATCACACCGACGTCGACGACGCCGCCAGTTTCGCCGTCGCTCACCCCGCCCCCGTTCACCCCGCCGTCGTTCACCCCGCGGTCGGGCCTGCCGTCGACGGGCTCGCCGTCGACGCTGTCGTCGGCCCAGCTGCTGCAGTTCGACCTCGCGCGCGCGAGCGAGGCCGTCGACAAGGTGGGGACGGAGAGCTACGCGGACCACTACTTCGGCGTCTGCCGCGACCCCGGCCTGAACACCCTCTACGTGATGCGCGTCCCGGGCGACGGCGCCCTGGACGACGCCGTGACGCGAGCACTGGCCGACTGGCCCACCGTCAAGCTGCAGTTCACCGCCGCGGTCGGCTCGTACGCCGAACTGCGGGAGCTCCAGGACCGGATCGACGGGGACCGCGCCTACTGGAAGGACAAGGGCGTGCAGCTGGAGTTCGTGCAGGTCGCCAACGACGGCTCCGGAGTGGTGGTCGACACTCCGCAGTGGGAGTCCGCCGGGGCGCAGATCAAGGCGAAGTACGGCTCCAAGGTGGCCGAGGTCCGCTAGAGGAGCGCAGACGAAGGGGCCGGTGTCCGACGGGGGTGGACACCGGCCCCTTCAACGCGTCTGCCGTCAGCCGGTGTTGCGCAGGCCGGCGGCGATGCCGTTGACGGTCAGCAGGAGCGCGCGGGCGCGCAGCGGGTCCTCCTGGCGTCCGGCCGTGACCTCCTCGCGCTGGCGGCGCAGCAGGGCGACCTGGAGGTAGGAGATCGGGTCGAGGTAGGCGTCGCGGACGGTGAAGGTCTGCTTCAGCACCGGGTTGTGCTCCAGCAGTTCGCCCTCGCCGGTGAGCCGCAGCACCTCGCGCAGGGTGAGCTCGTGCTCGGCGACGATCTGGTCGAAGACGTGCTGGAGGTCGGCCGGCACCAGCTGCTCGACGTAGTGGCGGGCGATCCGCAGGTCGGTCTTGGCCAGCGTCATGGCGACGTTGGACAGGAAGTTGCGGAAGAAGTGCCACTGCCCGTGCATCTCGTCCAGCACGTCGCCGAGGCCGGCCTCGCGGGCGGCGGCGAGGCCGGAGCCGACGCCGTACCAGCCGGGGACGATCTGGCGGGACTGGGTCCAGCCGAACACCCACGGGATGGCGCGCAGTCCGTCCAGGCCGGCGCCGGAGTCGGGGCGGCGGGACGGGCGGGAGCCCAGGTGCAGGGAGGCGAGCTGGTCGACCGGGGTCGAGGCGAAGAAGTACTTCGGCAGGTCCTCCTGCTCGACCAGGGCGCGGTAGGCGGTGTGGGCGGCCTCGGACACCCGGTCCATCGCGGCGTCCCAGCGGGCCAGCTCCTCGGGGGCCTGGCGCGGGGCGGTGTGCAGCGCGGAGGCGGAGAGCGTCGCGGAGATCGTCAGTTCGAGGTTCTCCCGGGCGAGGGAGGGCAGCAGGTACTTGTCGGAGATGACCTCGCCCTGCTCGGTGACCTTGATCTCGCCCTCCAGGGTGCCCCACGGCTGGGCCAGGATGGCCTCGTGCGAGGGGCCGCCGCCGCGGCCGACGGTGCCGCCGCGGCCGTGGAACAGGCGCAGCCGGATGCCGTAGCGGTGGGCGACGTCGCGCAGCCGGCGCTGGGCGCGGTGGATCTCCCACTGGGAGGTGGTGATGCCGCCGAACTTGGAGGAGTCGGAGTAGCCGAGCATGACCTCCTGGACGTCGCCGCGCAGCGAGACGAGCAGCCGGTAGGAGGGGTCGGAGAGCATCTCGTCGAGGATGCGGTCGGCCTGCTGGAGCTCGTCGGTGGTCTCCAGGAGCGGCACGATGCCGATCTTGGCGATGCCGGCGTGCAGGTCGATCAGGCCCGCCTCGCGGGCCAGGACGGTGGCGGCGAAGACGTCGTCGGCGCCCTGGCACATGGAGATGATGTAGCTCTCGACGATCTCGTCGCCGAAGCGCTCGAAGCCCTGGCGGATGGTGTTGAAGACGCCGAGGGTCTTGGTGCCGGCCTCGTCCAGCGGGGCCGGGGTGGGGGCGAGCGGGCGGCGCGAGCGGAGCTCCTTGGCGAGCAGCCGCTGGCGGTACTCGCGGGGCATGTCGGCGTAGCGCCAGGCCTCCTCGCCGAGGCGGTCGAAGAGCTGGCCGAGCGCGTGGTGGTGGGCCTCGGCGTGCTCGCGGACGTCCATGGTGGCGAGCTGGAGGCCGAAGGCCTCGATGGTGCGGATCGCGCGGGCGAGGCGGCCGTCGGCGATGAGCTCGCCGCGGTGGGCGCGCAGCGATTCCTGGATCAGGCGCAGGTCGGCGACGAGTTCGCGGGTGCCGAGGTAGTCGCGGCCCTCGACGTGCGGGGTGCCGCCGGCCAGGCGCTCGCGGGTGTTCTCCAGCTTGAGCCGGATGCAGGTGGCCTTGAGGCGGTAGGGCTCCTCGGCGTTCATCCGCTTGTAGCGCGGGCTGAGTTCGGGGAGCAGGTGCAGGTCGGTGTTGAGCGAGGCGAGGAGCTCGGCCGAGGCGCCGGCCAGGCGCTCGGAGGTGGAGAGCGTGTTGCGCAGGTCGTCGATCGCGGCGAGCGCGTCCTTGATGCCGTACTCGTGCTGGAGGTTGAGGACGTCCCAGGTGACCTGCGGGGTGACGTTGGGGTTGCCGTCGCGGTCGCCGCCGATCCAGGTGCCGAAGGTGAGCGGGCGGACGCCGTCGGGCAGGCTGAGGCCGACCCGGGCGAGCTCCTCCTGCAGCTCCTCCAGGACCTCGGGGACGGCCTCGCGGTAGAGCTCGTCCAGGTAGTAGACGGCGTTGCGGGCCTCGTCGGTGGGCTCGGGGCGGGCGATGCGCAGCTCGTCGGTCTGCCAGAGCAGGTCGATGACCTCGGCCAGGCGGCGGTCGGCGGAGCGCTGCAGGGAGGTGCGGCGCGTGGCGGCCCGGTCGGGGGTGGTGGCCGGGTCGGCGGCGGCGAGGCCGGAGCTGAGCTGCTCGCGGTGGATGCGTTCGAGGAGTTCGCCGATCCGGCGGAGCTTGTTGAGGACGCTGCGCCGGGCGGCCTCGGTGGGGTGCGCGGTGAAGACCGGCCGGACCGCGAGGTGGGCCAGGGTGTCCTGGAGGTGCTTGGGGTCGGCGTCGGCGAGCTGGTCGGCGGTCTGCGCGAGCAGCGAGCCCTCCCGGGCGCGGCGGGTGGCGAACTCCCGGCCGCGGTGCACCTGCTCGGTGACGTTGGCGAGGTGGAAGTAGGTGGAGAAGGCGCGGACGAGCTTCGCCGCGGTGTCCAGGTCGATGCCGGAGAGGAGTTCGGCGGTGGCCTCGCCGTCCGTGCGGCTGAGCAGGCGGACCTGTTCGACCAGGCCCAGCAGCTGGGGGCCCTCCTGACGGACCAGCGTTTCGCCGAGCAGGTCGCCGAGGCGGCGGATGTCCGCGCGCAGGGCCGCGTTGTCTGCGTCTGGGCCGGCGGCGGCGACGGAGGTGGGGCTGTCCGCCGGGTTGGGGACCGGAGCGGTCACGGCTGGGCTCCCTGTGGTGGTGGGGTTCGGCAACGGCTCATCGTCACAGGTCCGCCCGCGTGTGGCAGGTGTGACGCGTGCGGACCGCGCTGTCCGACGCGACCAGCATAGGTGTCGGGGAGGTCGGTGTCCGCGAGGTGGCCGGATGGCGGACAGGATCACCGCGGCCGCCATGTGGTCTGGACCACTTGAAGGTCTGGGGAAGTTACCGGTGCCATCCCGGTGGGGAGGGAACGGGGTTGCGCCTTAGGCTGTCAGGCATGAGCAAGTCGCCTGGGGAGCGCGCGCCGGTCCGGTCGTTCTGGTGGTGGGAACGACCGCGCAGCGCATTCCTCGACATCGGGCTGGCGCTGCTGGCCGCGGTGGAGTGCTCGCTCAGCACCATCGCCTTCCTCTCCGCGCGCGCGCACCTGAGCGCCGCCGGCGCGGCCGGCATCGCCGTGCTCGGCGCGCTGGCGGGCGGCTCGCTGGTGCTGCGCCGGCGCTGGCCGGCCGTGCCGGTGCTGGTGACGCTGGTGGCGATGCCCGGGATGCTCGGCGTCGTGCTGCTCGTGGTGGCCCTGTACACGCTGGCCGAGACGTGGGAGTGGCCCTCGCGGCGCCGCCGGGTGGTCGCGCTGTCGGCGCTGGCCTTCGCCGAGGCCGTCACCGTCATGCTGGTGTCGATGCTCCTGCCCGGTGGCGACGGCCCCCCGGACCCGACGCCGCTCTGGGTCCAGGTGCTGGTGGCCGTCCTGGTGGCGGTCGGCCTGACCGTCCCGCCGGTGGTGACCGGCCTCTACGTGGGCGCGCGGCGGCGGCTCATCGAGTCGCTCAAGGACCGTGCGCACGGTCTGGAGACCGAGCTCGACCTGCTGGCCGAACAGGCCCAGGAACGCGCCCGGCGGGCCCGGCTGGAGGAGCGCACGCGGATCGCCCGCGAGATGCACGACGTGGTCGCGCACCGGGTCTCGCTGATGGTGGTGCACGCGGGGGCGCTGGAGCGGATCGCCGCGAAGGACCCGCAGAAGGCCGCGCAGAGCGCCAAGCTGATGGGCGAGGTCGGCCGGCAGGCGCTCAACGAGCTGCGCGAGATCCTCGGCGTGCTGCGGATGGACGACGAGCGCCCGGCCGAACCGGACTCGCTGGCCGCGCTGCCGCGGCTGGTCGACCAGTCCCGGGCGGCCGGGATGGCGGTCACCCTGACGGTCAGCGGCAGCCGGCAGCAGTTCACCGGCGAGGCCGAGCAGACCGCGTACCGCGTGGTCCAGGAGGGCCTGACCAACGCGCACAAGCACGCCGGCGGCGCCGACGTGTCCGTCCTGCTCGCGTACGCGCCGAACGGGGTCCGGGTCAGCGTCGTCAACGCCTGCCCGGGCGGCGAGCACGGCGCGGCGAAGCTGCCGAGCGGGGGCAACGGGCTGGTCGGGATGCGCGAGCGGGTGATCGCGCTCGGCGGCACCTTCTCGGCCGGGCCGGAGGCGGACGGCGGGTTCCGGGTCGAGGCGGTGCTGCCCTCCCGGCTGGCCGTCCGCGCCGAACCGCTGCGGTAGCGGTGCCCGTCCGCGGTGGCGGCGCCCGTCCGCGCTGGGGGTGCTCGTTCCTAGTACTCGTCCGCGGTGCGCAGCCGTTCCGGGGCGGTGCCGAGGATCAGCATCGTGATCGCCTGGTCGATCCCGTGGCCGAGGAACCACTCTCCCGTGTGATCCAGGCTGTAGACGCGGCCCTCCTCGTCGACCGCCAACAGGGCCTGTCCGTACGCCTCCTCGCCGAGCGGCGCGACCTTGCTGCCGAGCGCGCGGCCGAGGTCGGCCAGGGTGCGCGGCTGGTGCAGCCCGCACATCGGGTCGATCAGGAACGGCGTGCGGGCCAGTTGGCGGCCCGCGCCGGACAGGTCGAAGGCGAGGCCGCCGAACTCGGCCCAGGCCTCCACCGCCGCCGGGAACACCGCGTGCGGTACGCCGGCCGGCTCGCCGTGCCCCACCAGGGTGTCGGCCCACTCCTCGGCCCGCCGGATCTCCCAGCGGCCGGGGTGCCAGCCGGCCGCCTTGAGCTCGGCGGCGACGTCGGCGGGGAAGCGCGGGCGGGTCCGCCCGGGGGAGGCCGCGGCCAGGGTGGCCGGCGGGGGCGGGGGCGGGCTGGGCGGATTCAGGACGGGCTCCGGTGGTTCGGGGACAGGACGGCGGCAGGGACGCGGCACCGCACCGACGGAGGGCGTCGGCGCGGGCCGGCGGTCAGCGGGCGGGCGGCCCGACCGCGACGCTCTGCACGGTGAAATGCTCCAGCATCGGGACGCACGAGCGGCACGGCGGCGCGTGGGTGCCGTGCGCCGGGTCGTCCTCCTCGCGGATCCGGACGGTGGTCATCCGGGAGCCCTTGAGCGCCTTGCGGGCCTCGTGCAGGCTCATCGCCTTGCGGGCGGCGCGCTTGGAGCGCTTGCCGTCCACCGTGGCCAGGTACTGCGACAGCAGCACCGCCTCCGGGCAGCGGCCGGTGAAGCGCTCGCGCAGCTCGACCGGCAGGCCGTCCAGGAACTCGCGGACCAGCGGGTGCAGGACCGGGCGCCGGGCGGACTTGTCCCCGGCCAGGGTGTGCACCTCGCCGCCCTTGAGCGACAGCGCGGCGGCGACGGCGGGCAGCAGGCTGTCGCGGAGGTGGCGCAGCACGGGCGGGCCCGCCGGCTCACCGGTGGTCATGCGTCTGCCTCCGTATCCGCAGGGTCTCCGCTGACGGTCCGGACTGGTCGGTCCAGTCCTGGGGCAAGCCTGTCAAACGACACCGACATCCGTACAACCGGGGTGCGGGGGTGCGCGAACGGGCGCCGGGACCCGGCGGGTTCAGGACGCGCTCCCGATGGAACACTGGCTCAATCCGCACGCAGCCGTCACGACTTGTCCGTCGATCCACCGAAACCGCCCCGGTGCCCCGGCGGCTGCCGGTACCGTTCCGGCAGCGAGCCGAAGGGGACGCGGCCGCCCGCCCGGGACGCCCGGCGGCGGCCCGGATCCGGTGCCCGCGCCGACCGTTGGGGCCGCCGGGGTGCGCCTGCCCGGTGCCGGAGCGAGGGGGCTCGTGCGATGACTTCTCCGACGTCGGGACGGGACGGGGGGCGCGACGGCGGACCGGACGGGGCCGAGGACGCCAACGAGGCGCCCGGCGGGCACGTGCCCACCCCGGGCGAACCGCCCCGGCCCGTGCCCGCCCGGCCGGTCGGCATCGCCGTGGTCGGCGCCGGCTACTGGGGCCCCAAGCTGGTCCGCAACGCCCAGCACACCCCGGCGCTGCGGCTGCACTGGCTGTGCGACCTCGACGAGGCCAAGGCCCGTACGGTGCTGGGGGAGTACAGCACCGTCGGCGCGACCTCCTCGTACCGGCGGGTGCTGGACGACGAGCGGGTCGGGGCCGTCGCGGTGGCCGCGCCCGCCGCCGCGCACCACGGGCTCGTCCGGGCCGCGCTGGAGGCCGGCAAGCACGTGCTGGTCGAGAAGCCGATCACCACCTCCGCCGACGGGGCCGCCGAGCTCGTCGAACTCGCCGAGCGGCGCGGGCTCGTGCTGATGTGCGACCACACCTTCTGCTACACGCCGGCGGTGCGCCGGATCCGCGAGCTCGTGCACGGCGGCGAGATCGGCGACGTCCAGTTCTTCGACTCGGTGCGGATCAACCTCGGGCTGGTGCAGCCGGACGTGGACGTGCTGTGGGACCTCGCCCCGCACGACCTCGCCATCCTCGACTTCGTCCTGCCGCCCGGCGTCGATCCGGTCGGGGTGTCCGCCCAGGGCGCCGACCCGATCGGCGCCGGGCGGGCCTGCGTCGCCTACCTGACGGTCCGGCTGAGCAACGGCGCCCTCGCCCACTGCCACGTCAACTGGCTCTCCCCGACGAAGGTGCGCACCACGCTCATCGGCGGCTCCCGGCGCACCCTCGTCTGGGACGACCTCAACCCGCAGGCCCGCCTCGCCGTGCACGACCGGGGCGTGGACCTCACCCCGCCCGAGGAGGTCACCGACGCGATCCGGCACCGGGCGCTGATCTCCTACCGCGTCGGCGAGATGGTCGCGCCCGCGCTGGTCGAGCAGGAGGCGCTGCGCAACGTGATGGCCGAGTTCGCCGCCGCGATCGTCGAGGGCCGCGCGCCGCTCACCGACGGGTACGCCGGGGTGCGGGTGCTGCGGCTGCTGGAGGCGGCCTCGCTGAGCCTCCGACTCGGCGGGGTCACCGTTCCGGTGGGGATGGCCGACCGGGCCGAGGGGGCCGACCGGGCCGACGAGGCCCCGCGGGTCGTGGTCAGGTGAGCGGCCGCACCGGGGGCGCCGGGAGCACCGGCCGCACCGGCGGCATCCCGTTGGTGGATCTGGCCGCCGCCCACGCCGAGATCGCGGCCGAGGTCCGGGCCGGCTTCGAGCGCGTCCTGGCGTCCGGCGGCTACGTCAAGGGCCCCGAAGTGGCCGGGTTCGAGCGGGAGTACGCCAGCTTCACCGGCACCCGGCACTGCGTCGGCGCCGCCAACGGCACCGACGCCCTCGAACTCGCCCTGCGCGCCCTCGACCTGTCGCCCGGTGGCGGCGTCGTACTGCCCGCCAACACCTTCGTCGCCACCGCCGAGGCCGTCCTGCGGGCCGGACTCTACCCGGTGCTCGTCGACGCCGACCCGGCGCACCTGCTGATCGACCCCGCGCGCGCCGCCGACGCGCTCCCCGGGGCCGTCGCGCTGCTGCCCGTCCACCTCAACGGCCAGCTCGCCCCCATGGGCCCGCTGCTCGAACTGGCCGACGGGCGGCCGGTGGTGGAGGACGCCGCGCAGTCCCAGGGCGCCCGGCAGCACGGGCGCGGCACGTACGGGCGGATCGCGGCCACCAGCTTCTACCCCGGCAAGAACCTCGGCGGCTACGGCGACGCCGGCGCGGTGCTCACCGACGACGCCGAACTGGCCGACGCCGTCCGGCTCATCGGCGATCACGGCGCCCGCGAGAAGTACACCCACGAACGCCTCGGCTTCAACTCCCGGATGGACGCCCTCCAGGCCGTCGTCCTGCGTGCCAAACTCCGCCGTCTGCCCGCCTGGAACGCCGCCCGCCGCGCCGCCGCCGCCCGCTACGACGCGCTGCTCGGCGGCGTCGACGGCCTCGCCCTGCCCCGCACCGCCCCCGGCAACGAGCACGTCTGGCACCTGTACGCGGTGCGGATCGGCCCCGGCCGGGATCGCAACGCGGTGCTCGCCGCGCTGCACGCCGCCGGGATCGGCGCCGGGGTGCACTACCCCGTCCCCGTGCACCTCCAGCCCGCGTTCCGCTTCCTCGGCCACCGCGAGGGCGCCTTCCCGACCGCCGAACGGGCCGCGCGCGAACTGCTCACGCTCCCGCTTTACCCGCAGATGACCGAGGCGCAGCAGGTCCGGGTGGCCGAGGCACTGCTGGCGGCACTGCGCACGGCTCACGCGTAGGTGCGGGGGTTCGGCCAGGAGGGTGACCCCCTACGCTGGTGTCCAGCAAACGCACCGATTTTGCAGCAGCCAGTGGGGGCTCCCAGATGACGACAGGTCGGCCCGGCGCCGCCGCCGCACCGAACGCGGCATACGCAGGTCAGGTGGTGCACTTCCCGGACCCGGTCCGCGCGGAGCGTTACCCCGCCGGGGTCCGGGTGGACGAGCACGGCTACCCGGACTTCGCCCCGTACGCCGCCGCGGCGGCCGAGGTCGCCGACCCGCCGGAGGGCCTCGGCGTGGACGAGCTGCGGCTGACCGACTACGTCTCGGCCAACGCCGCGCTGTTCACCGAGGGCCACCCGCTCTGGGCCGACCTGCACACCGCCGTCGCGACCCCGCCCGGCTGGACCTGGCACCACGTCGCAGGCCGGGCCGCCCCCGGCTGGCGCCGGATGGAGCTCGTCCCGGTCGAGGTCAAGGCCCTGCTGCGGCACCACGGCGGCCTCGCCACCTCCGGCGCAGACCACGGCCAGCGCGGCACCCGCCCGCTCCAGGAGCGCCGGCCGGTGCACTTCCCGCTGGCCCTGGACGGCAGCGACCCGATCAGCGTCCCGGAGGACCTGCTCCAGCGCGCCGAGGACCGCCTCGGCTACCGGCTGCCGGGCGCCTACCGCAGCTTCCTCAAGCTCGGCGGCGGCCGCGCCCCGGTCGGCGTCGCGCTCGACACCGAGCTGGGCATGCTGCTCGACCAGCCGTTCCTGACCCTCACCGAGGAGTACGGGACGGCGGACGTCGTGTACGCCAACAAGTGCCTGCGCGACCACCTCACCAAGGACTACCTCGGCATCGCCTACGCCCAGGGCGGCATCGTCGCGCTCAAGGTCCGCGGCGACCGGATCGGCACGGTCTGGTTCCACCTGTACGACGACGCCCGCGACACCGGCCTCCCGGAGGCCCCGGAGGACCGGGTCGAGCGGCTGCTGCTGCCCTGCGGCGAGGACTTCGACGAGTTCCTGCTGCGGCTGGCGGGCAGTCCGCCCGAGCTGGAGACGGTCGCGGAGCTGATGGTGGACGGCGGGTTCGCCCGGGCCGTCCCGGGCGAGTGACCGGGACGACGGGGACGACGGGGACGACGAGGATGGGGACAGGGGTGAACCGGGCGTGGTGACGTACGCGCAGGCGCATGAGCTCGCCGACGAGTGGATCAACGGCGGGGTGCCGGGGTCGCAGCAGCGCGAGGTGCGGGTCCGGGAGTTCGACCTGGGCTTCGTCTGCTGGGCGGTGCAGCCGGCGGACGGGACCCCGGAGGAGGGCGGCCCGACCGGCGGGGCGCGGCTGGTGATCGCCCGCGACTCCGGCGCGAGCACGCTCTGGCCCGCGCTGCCGGTCAACGAGGTCGTCCGGCAGTACGAGGAGGTGTACGGGCGGCCGGTCGCGGCCAACCCGGCGGGGGCGGCGAAGCCCGCGCCCGGGCCCGTCGAGGCGACGTCCTTCCTGCTCAGCCCCCCGCAGTGGCTGCAGGAGGCGGGCGCGGCGGCGATCGCGGCGGAGGCGGAGCGGCTGGGCGAGGCCCAGGCTCCGGCGCCCGTTCCGGCTCCTGCCCCGGCTCCGGCGCCCGTTTCGGCCCCGGCCCCGACTCCCGTTCCTGCCCCGGCGCCCGCGCCGGCCGAGCAGTCCGCGCCCGAGGCGACCGGCCTCCCGGCCGAGGCCGCCTCGTGGGCCCCGCCGACCGGGCCGCCGACGCCGCCGCCGGCCGTCCTCGTCGCGCCGCCGGTCTCCGACCGGCCCGCCGGGGACGCGCCGACCATGCTCGCCCCGCCGCCCGGCCACGACGAGCCGTCCGTCCCGCCGCAGGTGCAGTCGGCCCCGCCGGTCCCGCCGGGGCCCGCCCCGGCCGGCTCCGAGGCGGCGACCATGCTGATGCCCGAGGGCCTGCGCACGCTCGGCTCCGAGCCGTCCGACGCGCCCCCGCCGGCCGGCTCCGAGGCCGCGACCGCGCTGATGCCCAGGAGCGTCCCCGGCCTGCCCCCGGCACCGTCCGCGCCCACCCCGGAATCCGCGCCCGCGCCCGCACCTGCTCCCGTGCAGCCTCCGGTGGCCGAGCCCGCGCCGACGCTGCTGGCGCCGCCGGAGGCGATGCCGGGGCTGATGGGCCTGCCCGGTGCGCCGGAGACGCCCGCCCCCGCGGCACCGCCCGCCTCGCCCGCCGTGCCACCGGCCGGTCCCGCCGTGGAGTACGCACCAACCATGCTGGCCCCGCAGGGCGGCGTCCCGGGCCTGATGGGCCTGCCCGGCGCCCCCGAGACGGCCACCCCCTCGACACCGCCCGCCGCGCCGCCGGCCGGTCCGGCCGTGGAGTACGCGCCGACCATGCTGGCCCCGGGCGGCCCCGGCCTGGGCGGCCTGCCCGGTGCGCCGGTGCACCCCGGGCCTGCGGCGCCCCCCGGGCCCGCCGAGGCGGCGCAGTCCGGCGGGCTCGGCCGCAACGCGGCCTCCGCACCGCCGCCGCCCCCGCCGGGAGCGCTGCGCGGCGGCGCGTCCGGTCCCGGCGCGTCCCACGGC
>NZ_JBHWGD010000012.1:162076-174858 GCF_042733235.1 Kitasatospora sp. NPDC059722 | reverse complement strand
AAGGCTGAGACCTGATGCCGAGCCGATTGTGGTGAAGTGGATGATCCTATGCTGTCGAGAAAAGCCTCTAGCGAGTTTCATGGCGGCCCGTACCCCAAACCGACTCAGGTGGTCAGGTAGAGAATACCGAGGCGTTCGGGTGAACTATGGTTAAGGAACTCGGCAAAATGCCCCCGTAACTTCGGGAGAAGGGGGGCCATTCCTGGTGATGGGTCTTGCACCTTGAGCTGGGGGTGGCCGCAGAGACCAGCGAGAAGCGACTGTTTACTAAAAACACAGGTCCGTGCGAAGCCGTAAGGCGATGTATACGGACTGACGCCTGCCCGGTGCTGGAACGTTAAGGGGACCGGTTAGCTTGGATTCGTCCAGGCGAAGCTGAGAACTTAAGCGCCAGTAAACGGCGGTGGTAACTATAACCATCCTAAGGTAGCGAAATTCCTTGTCGGGTAAGTTCCGACCTGCACGAATGGCGTAACGACTTCTCGACTGTCTCAACCATAGGCCCGGTGAAATTGCATTACGAGTAAAGATGCTCGTTTCGCGCAGCAGGACGGAAAGACCCCGGGACCTTTACTATAGCTTGATATTGGTGTTCGGTTCGGCTTGTGTAGGATAGGTGGGAGACTGTGAAGCAGCAACGCCAGTTGTTGTGGAGTCGCCGTTGAAATACCACTCTGGTCGTGCTGGATGTCTAACCTGGGTCCGTGATCCGGATCAGGGACAGTGTCTGGTGGGTAGTTTAACTGGGGCGGTTGCCTCCTAAAGGGTAACGGAGGCGCCCAAAGGTTCCCTCAGCCTGGTTGGCAATCAGGTGTTGAGTGTAAGTGCACAAGGGAGCTTGACTGTGAGACTGACGGGTCGAGCAGGTACGAAAGTAGGGACTAGTGATCCGGCGGTGGCTTGTGGAAGCGCCGTCGCTCAACGGATAAAAGGTACCCCGGGGATAACAGGCTGATCTTCCCCAAGAGTCCATATCGACGGGATGGTTTGGCACCTCGATGTCGGCTCGTCGCATCCTGGGGCTGGAGTAGGTCCCAAGGGTTGGGCTGTTCGCCCATTAAAGCGGTACGCGAGCTGGGTTTAGAACGTCGTGAGACAGTTCGGTCCCTATCCGCTGTGCGCGTAGGAGTGTTGAGAAGGGCTGTCCCTAGTACGAGAGGACCGGGACGGACGAACCTCTGGTGTGCCAGTTGTTCTGCCAAGGGCATGGCTGGTTGGCTACGTTCGGGAGGGATAACCGCTGAAAGCATCTAAGCGGGAAGCCTGCTTCGAGATGAGCACTCCCACCTCCTTGAGAGGGTAAGGCTCCCAGTAGACGACTGGGTTGATAGGCCGGATATGGAAGCCCTGTAAGGGGTGGAGTTGACCGGTACTAATAGGCCGAGGGCTTGTCCTCAGTTGCTCGCGTCCACTGTGTTGTTCTGAAACAACGACCGCCTTGCCGGCGGGTCGACAGTTTCATAGTGTTTCGGTGGTCATAGCGTGAGGGAAACGCCCGGTTACATTCCGAACCCGGAAGCTAAGCCTCACAGCGCCGATGGTACTGCAGGGGGGACCCTGTGGGAGAGTAGGACGCCGCCGAACAATCATTCAAGAAAAGCCCCTGATCCATTCGGATCAGGGGCTTTTCGCATGTCCGGGGACTTTTCCGGGACGTTTTTTATGGCTGCTGGATGACGTCGCGTTGGTACCAGGTGCCTGTCTTTCCGCCCAGGTCCGCCGGGCCGGCCGGTCCGACCGGGACGAATCCGGCTTTCGTCAGGACCTTCTGCGACGCGGTGTTCTCGTGTGAGGTGGCCGCCCGCAGTGTCCGCAGCCCGTACTGTGACGCCGCCAGTCGGCACAGCGTCAGCACCGTGGCCGTCGCCAGGCCGCGGCCGGCGGCGTGCCGGGCGACCCGGTAGCCGAGCTCTGCCGAGTGCTCCTCGTGCTCGATGTCGACCAGGTTGAACCTGCCGAGGACCGACCCGTCCTCGGCGAGGAGCACGTGGAACGCGCAGAGGCCGGATTCCTGTTCCGCCAGCAAGGCGCTGTAGCGGGCGGTGAATTGATCGAAGAAGTCGTCGCCGCGGTCGGAGATCGACGCCGCGAAGTAGGCGCGGTTCGCCAGCTCGAAGGCCAGGACGGCGGGGGAGTGTTCGGCGTGCAGCCGCTTCAGCTCGGGCATCGCCCGACTCTATGCGTCCGGGGCGTCCGTGCCACCCGGGTTTCCGCCGGGTCCGGAGCCGGAGCCGGAGCCGCGACCGGACCGCGACCGGGTCCGGGTCCGGGCTCAGAGGCGTCCGGCGGCCTTGAGGGCGAGGTAGGTGTCGGCGAGGGCCGGGGAGATCCTGCTCGGCTGGGCGTCGAGGACGGTGACGCCGTGTCGGGTGAGGCGGTCGGCGGTGCGGCGGCGGTCGGCGCGGGTCTGCTCCGCGGCGGCGGCGCCGTAGACGGCCTCGACGGTGCCGCGGCCGGCGGCGAGTTCGTCGAGACGGGGGTCGGCGACCGAGGCGAGCACCACCTCGTGGCGCTTCACGAGCTGCGGAAGCAGCGGGAGGAGACCCTCTTCGACCGGGCCCGCGTCGAGGCCGGTCAGCAGGACGATCAGGGAGCGGTGCGGTGCCATCCGCAGTGCGGTGGCGACCAGCGAGCGCATGTCGGTCTCGTAGAGCGCGGGTTCCAGGTAGGCCATGGCGTTGGTGAACGCGGGCAGGACCTCGCTGGGGGAGCGTCCGGCGACGGCGACGCGCGGGCGGAGGTCGTGGGCGAGCAGGTCGACGCGGTCGCCGGCGCGGGTGGCGAGTGCCGTGAGCAGGAGGGCGGCGTCGAGCGAGGCGTCCAGGCGCGGGGCGTCGCCGACGCGGCCGGCGGAGGTGCGGCCGGTGTCGAGGACGATCAGGATGTGGCGGTCGCGTTCGGGGCGCCAGGTGCGGACGGCGACGGTGTGGCGGCGGGCGCTGGCGCGCCAGTCGATGGAGCGGACGTCGTCGCCGGGCAGGTACTCGCGCAGGGAGTCGAACTCGGTGCCCTGGCCGCGGGTCAGCACCGAGGTGCGGCCGTCGAGTTCGCGCAGGCGGGCGAGCCGGGAGGGCAGGTGCTTGCGGCCGGCGAAGGGCGGCAGCGCGCGGACCGTCCAGGGGGCGAGGTGCGAGCTCTGACGGCCGGCCAGGCCGAGCGGGCCGAGGGAACGGATCGTCACCCGGTGGGCGTGGTGGTCGCCGCGGCGGGTCGGCACGAGGACGGTGGTGGCGCGGCGCCGTTCACCGCCGGGGACGGTCAGGGTGTGCCGGGAGGCGGCGCCGGCCGTGCCGGGGCGCCAGGCGGACGGCGCCCAGGCGTCGCGGATCCGGGCCCGGAGGGGGCGGCCGGAGGGGTTGGTGACGGTCAGTTCGACCGGTGCCGGCTCGCCGAGGCGGACCGTGGTGGCGCCGCCGCGGCCGAGCCGGAGGCTGCGGACGGGGGCGGCGAGCACCAGGTCGGCGACGACGGCGAGCAGGACGGCGCCGGTGACGACGCCGATCCCGGTCCAGGACGGCAGCAGCAGGCCCACGACGAGCGCGCCGATCGCGGCGAGCAGGGCGGTTCGCCCGGTGAGGGCCATGCGGTGCGCTCCTTCGGGTACCCGGTGCGGGCGGGGTGGCTCTAGCGGGGGGCCGGCGTCTGGGCGAGGACGGCCTGGATGACGGAGTCGGCGGTGACGCCCTCCATCTCGGCCTCGGCGCGCAGCGCGACGCGGTGCCGCAGGGTGGGCAGGGCGAGTGCCTTGACGTCGTCCGGGGTGACGTAGTCGCGTCCGGCCAGCCAGGCCCACGCCCGGGAGGCGGCCAGCAGGGCCGTGGCGCCGCGGGGGGAGACGCCCATGGACAGGGACGGGGACTGCCGGGTGGCCCGGCAGAGGTCGACGATGTAGGCGAGGACCTCGGGGGAGACGGTCAGCTCGGCGATCTGCTCGCGCGCGGCGGCGAGGTGCTCGGGCCCGGCGACCGGGCGGACGCCGGCGGCGGCGAGGTCGCGCGGGTCGAAGCCGGCGGCGTGCCGCGAGAGGACCTGGAACTCCTGGTCGCGGTCGGGCAGCGGCAGGATCAGCTTGAGCAGGAAGCGGTCGAGCTGGGCCTCGGGCAGCGGGTAGGTGCCCTCGTACTCGACCGGGTTCTGCGTCGCGGCGACGAGGAACGGGACGGGCAGCGCGCGCGGTTCGCCGTCGACGGTGACCTGGCGCTCCTCCATGGCCTCCAGCAGGGCGGCCTGGGTCTTGGGCGGGGTGCGGTTGATCTCGTCGGCGAGCAGGAGGTTGGTGAAGACCGGGCCGGGCTGGAAGGAGAACTCGGCGGTGCGGGCGTCGTAGACCAGCGAGCCGGTGACGTCGCCGGGCATCAGGTCGGGGGTGAACTGGATGCGCTTGGTCTCCAGGCTGAGTGCGGTGGAGAGGGTGCGGACCAGCAGGGTCTTGGCGACTCCGGGGACGCCCTCCAGCAGGACGTGGCCGCCGCAGAGCAGGGCCACGACGAGGCCGGTGACGGCGGCGTCCTGGCCGACCACGGCCTTGCCGATCTCCGTGCGCAGGGCGGTCAGGGCCTGGCGCGGGTCGATGGTGGCGCCGGGGGTGGCGGGTGCCGTGCCGGAGGTGGGGTGGAGCTGGGCGGTGGCCTGTTCGGTCACGGCTTCCGTACCTGCCTTTCGAGGGCGTCGAGGTCGTCGGCGAGCCGCAGCAGCGCGGCGTCGTCGGTCGGGTCGGGGCCGTAGAGGAGGGCCCGCACGTCCCCGGCGGGGCGCGTGGTGAGGCGGACGGCGACGGCCGCGCAGAGTGCCTCGGGGTCGGGTGCGCCGGCGCTGAGCGGGACGCCCAGGGCGGGGGCGAGGCGGTGGGCGGCGGCCCGGCGCAGGGCGTCGGCGGCGCGACCGCGCGCCTTGGCCCGGTGGTAGAGGCGGGCGCGGCCCTCGGTGGTCTCGGCGGCGCGGACCACGACGGGCAGGTTCTCGCTGATCACCGGGCCGAGGCGGCGGGCGCGCCAGAGCGCGGCCAGGGCGGCGGCGATCGCGAGCTGCAGGGTGGCCCAGTGCCAGCCGGCCGGGATGAGGTCGGTGAAGCTGCGGCGGTCGGTGGTGTCGGCGGTCGGCGAGCTGTAGTCGGGCAGGTGCCAGGTGAGGTGCGGCTGGGAACCGAGGAGGCCGAGGGCGAGGGAGGCGTTGCCGTCCTTGCCGAGCAGGTGGTTCTGCAGGAGGTCGGCGCTGCCGAGGACGATCGCGTCGCCGCTGGGGGTCGGGGCGCTGACCAGGGGGAATCCGTGGTTGCGCGGGTAGCAGCCGGTGCCGCGGCTGCCGCTGGTGTAGACGAAGCCGCCGATGCCGACGCTTCCGGCCCGCTCGGCCTCGGGGAGGTCGCAGCCCGGGTCGGTGCTGCGGACGGTGGCCCAGGCCGGGGCGCCGCGCTCGTCGCCCGCGCGGACGCCGGGGACGAGGGCGCTGAGGGCGGCCGGGCCGGGGGCTATGAGGACGAGCCGCTTGTGCCGGGCGGCGGCGATGGCGTGGAGCTGGTCGGCGTCGAGCAGGTCGGGCTCGGGGATGACGAGGGTGTCGTCGCCGGTGGGGCGGACGGTGGGATCGCCGGTGAGCGTGGCGGTGACGCCGCGCTGTTCGAGCAGGGCCACGACGGCGTGGGCGCCGTCCCCGTCGTAGGAGCGCGGGTCGAGCGGCGGGTAGCGGCGGTCCTGGCTCAGACCCGCGATGACGACGGTGCCGGTGAGGAGGAAGGCGAGCGCCGCGAGGTACCAGCGGTAGCGGTGCCACAGGCCGCGGCCGGTGGGGGCCAGGCTGCTGGGGGCGTGAGCCGGTGCCGGCGGCTCGGTGGCGGGCGCGGGGGCGGTGGTCGTCATGCCGCGCCTCCCGGGGCCGGGTCGAGGGTCGGGCGGGTGCGTTCCAGCGCCCGGTCGAGGTCGTGGAGCGACTGGTAGGCGGCCTGGTCGGCGGTGCGCTCGCCGAAGGCGATGTCGTCGAAGGAGCGGGCGGCGGCGGCCAGCGCGGCGGCGTGTTCGGGCAGGGCCCGGCCGGCCTCGGCGGCGGCCTCGTCGGCGGTGCGGCCGGGGCGGGCGTCGAGGACGGTGCGCTCCTCCAGGGCACGGACGAGGGCCCGCATCTGCTCGCGGACGGCGTCGGCCCACTGCCCCGCGGCGGCGTGGCGTTCGGCGTCGGCCCGGTGCTGGGCGGCGGTGCGCGGACCGGTCGTGCCGTACACGTCCAGGGCGGTGCGGGCGGCCCGCTTGGG
This sequence comes from Kitasatospora sp. NPDC059722, assembly GCF_042733235.1. Classification (NCBI taxonomy): domain Bacteria; kingdom Bacillati; phylum Actinomycetota; class Actinomycetes; order Kitasatosporales; family Streptomycetaceae; genus Kitasatospora; species Kitasatospora sp. NPDC059722. The sequence continues at coordinate 168,614 of NZ_JBHWGD010000012.1, read as the reverse complement.
TGCGCCGAGGCGCCACCACAGCGCGGCGGCGACCAGGACGGCGACGATCAGGAAGAAGACCAGGCCGGTGGTGCCGCTCGTACCGTTCCCGGAGATGGCGTCGAGCGCGTCGGAGAGGTGCTGGTTCAGCCAGTCCAGGACCCGCTTCACGAGGCTCGGGTCGTGCCGGTGGTAGTCGGCGTCGAGCAGTTCGTCGCGGGCGGCGTCGCGGGCCGGGTCACGCGGGACCGTGACCGGGGCGCCGCCCGCGGCGAGGAGCCTCTCCCCCCAGATCGGCATCCGGCTCAGAGCCTCGTCGGGTCGGCGCCGGCCTGGCCGCCCCAGCCGGTGCCGCCGTCCTCGGGCAGGCCGGCGGCGCGGGCGAGCTCGATGTCGAGGGCCTCGCGGCGGATCCGCTGGTCGACGTAGAGGAGAACGCCGATGCCCGCGGTGAAGGGCACGGTGAGGGTGGAGGCGATGACGCCGGCGATCGCCGTGGCGATCAGGAGGGCGACCGGCTGCTGCGTGGCGCCGCCGCTCTCCATCTGCTGCTGGAGGTCGCCGAGGCCGAGCACCAGGCCGATGACCGTGAACGGGACCGCGATGATCCCCGAGACGATGAAGGCGATGATCTGGCTGAGCACGGTGATGCCGCAGATCCGCCACCACGAGCCGCGCACGAGCCGGCGGGAGCGCGAGAGCGCCGTGATGACGCCCTGCTTCTCCAGCATCAGGGCGGGCGCGGCGAGGCTGAGCTGGATCCAGAGCCAGACCACGACGGGCAGGCTGAGCAGGCCGACGATCACCAGCAGCCCGACGATCGCGGGCGAGGCCGCACCGGCCGCCGCGTAGCCGATCAGCGGGCCGAAGCCGAGCACCATGACGCCGCCGGTGATCAGCCCCGTCAGCAGCGTGAGGCCGAGCAGCTGGAGCAACTGGGCGCGGGCGCCGCGCCAGGCCTCCCGGATGGTGACGCTCTGGCCGAGGATCGCGCGGCTGACCACCACGGTGAGCAGGGCGGTCGCGATGACGCCGAGCAGCAGGTTGAGCGGCAGGCTGGCGAGCACGACGAGGACGGCGGTGAAGTCGCCGGTCTTGCCGCCGACCAGCAGCTGGGCGCCGACGCCGCCGACCTGCTGGAGCACGGCGATGCCCAGCGACAGGCCGAGCGCGGTGCGCCAGTGCTTGCGGATGGTGGAGACGGAGCCGTCGAGGAGCTCGCCGAGGCCGAGCGGGCGCAGCGGGATGACGCCGGGCTTGGGGCTCGGCGGGGCGCCCCAGCCGTAGGGGCCGTACGGGCCCTGCGGGCCGGGCGGCGGGCCGCCCCAGCCGTTGCGGGCGGGCGGGACCTGCAGGCCGCCCCAGGCGGGCGGCGGGACGGGGGCGCCCTGGGGCGGTGCCGACGGCCCGGGCACGCCGGCGGGAGCGTCGGCCGGGGGCCGGGCGTCGTCGCGGGGTGGCTCGGACGAGCCGGGCGAGGCCCAGCCCGGAGTGTCGGTCATCACTGCTCCTCGGAGGGCGTCCTGGGGGCGCGGTGCCGGGTGGATCTTCCACCCGCGCGCAGGCCCATCGTGCCATGGGGCGCCGACAGGCCCCAGGGGTATCCGGTCGCGGAACGGATACGGGGGCGTGACGGGGGTCCGGGCACGGCTCCGGGACGGTTCGGAGACGCTCCACCGGGGGGCATTCGCCCGGTATGGCCGGAATTCCCGGCTGGTCGAGTTGGCCGTTGTGGAGCATTGGCACTGCTGTGCGGCAGGTCACAATCCGGTAATGAGAGGATGGAGCCATGAAGGGACGCGTCCTCGTCGTTGATGACGACTCCGCACTGGCCGAGATGCTCGGCATCGTGTTGCGTGGTGAGGGTTTTGAGCCGTTTTTCGTCGCAGACGGGGACAAGGCACTAGCCGCGTTCCGGGAGACCAAGCCCGACCTCGTGCTGCTCGACCTGATGCTGCCCGGCCGGGACGGCATCGACGTCTGCCGCCAGATCCGTGCCGAGTCCGGGATCCCGATCGTCATGCTGACCGCGAAGACCGACACGGTCGACGTCGTGGTGGGCCTGGAGTCGGGTGCCGACGACTACGTCACGAAGCCGTTCAAGCCCAAGGAGCTGGTGGCCCGGGTGCGTGCCCGGCTGCGCCGCGCCGAGGAGCCCACGCCCGAGCAGCTGACCATAGGCGACCTGGTGATCGACGTGGCCGGTCACTCGGTGAAGCGGGACGGCCGGGGCATCCCGCTGACCCCGCTGGAGTTCGACCTGCTGGTGGCGCTGGCCCGCAAGCCGTGGCAGGTGTTCACCCGCGAGGTGCTGCTGGAGCAGGTCTGGGGCTACCGCCACGCGGCGGACACCCGGCTCGTCAACGTCCACGTGCAGCGCCTGCGGTCGAAGATCGAGAAGGACCCGGAGCGCCCCGAGATCGTGGTGACCGTCCGCGGCGTCGGCTACAAGGCCGGACCCAGCTGACGTGACGCACCGGGCTGACGAGTCCCAGTCGGGTTCCGCGACCGACGGGGCGGGCGCCGTGCGCGGGGACGTGCTGAGTTCGACCACCCTCCGCCGGCGTGGCCCGGCCGCGATGCTCGCGTTGGTGACCCGTCAGCTGCGCCGGCCCGCGCACCGGGTGACGGCGCTGTACCGCCGCTCGATCCAGCTGCGCGTCGTCGCGGTGTCGCTGCTGGCGTCCATCGCGGTCGTGCTGGTGCTGGGCGTGGTCGTCGTGGCGCAGGTGCGCACCGGTCTGCTGGACACCAAGCTGGCGTCCGCGCGCGAGCAGGCGCGGATCGGCTTCCAGGCCGAGCTGAAGAAGATCGACGAGGCCAAGGACCAGCGGATGCGGGTCGGCGCGACGGCTGATCCGAGCACCGACGAGGTCGGGTCCTGGCTGCTGCGGCAGGTCAACGACCTGGCCGCGAGCGGGCAGACGGTCTACTCGGTGATCGCGACGATGCCCGGCACCGGCCAGACCGTGCTGCCGGACGCGGTGGGCTTCGGCCCGCGCTACTCGGGCGACATCCTGCCGATCAGCGTGCCCGACACGCTGCGGGCCAAGGTGTACGCCGAGCCCGGCCAGATGTTCGACCAGCCGACCCGGATCCACCGCTCCGCCGAGAGCGGCGGGCACACCGAGCCCGGGCTGGCGCTCGGCATGCAGTTCGACGGCCCGACCAACAACACGAGCTACCAGCTCTTCTACGTCTTCTCCTTCGGGCAGGAGACGGACACCCTCAACCTGGTCACCGGCACCCTGGCGACCGCCGGCGTGTTCGTCGTGATCCTCATGGGCGGCATCGCCTGGGTCGTGGTGCGCCAGGTGGTCACCCCGGTCCGGATGGCCGCCGGGATCTCCGAGCGGCTGGCCGACGGGCACCTGGAAGAGCGGATGAAGGTCACCGGCACCGACGACATCGCCCGCCTCGGCGAGTCGTACAACCGGATGGCCAACGCGCTCCAGGCGCAGATCCGGCAGCTGGAGGAGCTGTCCAGGGTGCAGCGGCGCTTCGTCTCGGACGTCTCGCACGAGCTGCGCACCCCGCTGACCACGGTCCGGATGGCCGCCGACCTGATCTACGACAGCCGCGAGGACCTGGACCCGATGGCGGCGCGCTCGGCCGAGCTGCTGCAGGGCCAGCTGGACCGCTTCGAGTCGCTGCTCGCCGACCTGCTGGAGATCAGCCGCTTCGACGCCGGCGCCGCGATCCTGGACGCCGAGCCGGTGGACCTGCGCGACATCGTCGCCCGCGTGGTGGAGGCCGCCGACCCGCTGGCCCAGGCCAAGGGCAGCGCCGTGGTGATCCGCGGCGACGGCGAGCCGGTGGTCGCCGAGGTGGACTCCCGCCGGATCGAGCGCATCCTGCGCAACCTGGTGGTCAACGCGCTGGAGCACGGCGAGGGCCGCGACGTCGTGGTCCGGCTGGGCTCGGCGGACGGCGCGGTCGCCGTCGGCGTGCGCGACTACGGCATCGGGCTCAAGCCGGGCGAGGCGTCCCGGGTGTTCCACCGCTTCTGGCGGGCCGACCCGTCCCGGGTGCGGACCACCGGCGGCACCGGCCTCGGCCTGTCGATCGCGGTGGAGGACGCGCACCTGCACGGTGGCTGGCTGCAGGCCTGGGGCGAGCCCGGCGGCGGCTCGCACTTCCGGCTCACGCTGCCGCGCACGCGCGGCGGGGAGATCAGCCGGGCGCCGTTCCGGCTGGAGCCGGAGGACTCGCGCAACAACCGGGGCCTCGGCACGTACGGGACGCCGTACCGGCGGGCGATCACCCCGGCCGGGGCGACGGCCCTCACCGCGGCCGAGGAGCAGGCCGAGACGCCGGACGCCGTCGGCAGCAGCCTGGGCAGCGGTCTCGGAGGGGTGCTGAACATCGGCCCGGGTCTCGGCAAGGCCCGGCTGCCGGAGGGGCCGCGCGCGGACCCGTCCGATGTGCGCGCGGCGGGGGCCGGCTACCTGGCCACCGGTGCCCAGGTCATGGTGGACCCCACGCCCGGACGGCCGTCGGTGGCGCAGCGCACGGCGGAGCCGGATCTGACGGGCGGGACGGACACGGAGGGGACGCAGCGTGCGAAGGACCAGCGGCAGGCCTGATCCGCGGCTCGCGGCGGTGGCCGGCGGGGTGTTCGTCGCCCTGCTGGCCGGCGGGTGCGCGGCCATGCCGGACTCGGGCGGCATCACCAAGGTCGAGCTCTCCCAGGGCTCGGCCGACAAGAACCTGCAGGTGCGGGTCTTCCCGGTGGGGCCCGCCAAGGGTGCCAAGCCGCAGGACCTGCTGGCCGGGTTCCTCGACGCGGTGACGGCCGACGAGGGCTACGACACGGCGCGCAAGTACCTCACCGAGGAGGCCGCCGCGGCCTGGAACCCGGACGCGGGCATCACGGTGCTCTCGGCCACCATTCCGCCGGCCGGTGCGGACCTCCCGGAGGCGGACATCAGCACCACGCTGTCCATCACCGGGCAGGTCGTCGCGGACGTCGACCCCAGGCACACCTACGAGCTGGTGACGGGGCAGAGCACGAAGTCGTCCGACTTCACCTTCCTGCGCCAGAAGGACGGGGAGTGGCGCATCGACAAGCTGCCGCCCGGTCTGATCATGAACGAGACCAACTTCCGCAACAGCTACCGCCAGGTGGACCGGTACTTCTACACCGCGCCCGACCCGTCGGCGGCGGGCTTCGGGCCGGCCCCGGACGTGCTGGTCGCCGACCCGATCTACCTGCGGCGGCGGACGGACCCGCTGACGGCGGCCGCCAAGGCGCTGGTCGGCGGGCCGTCGGCCTGGCTCGGACCGGCCGTGCGGACGGCCTTCCCCGGCGGAGCGAGCATCGACCGGGTCGGCGTCGACGACAGCCGTGTCGCCCACGTGCAGCTCGGCGGTGCCGACCTCGCCGACACGGTGTCCTGCCGGCGGATGGCGACCCAGCTCTTCTACACCCTCGCCGAGCAGGGGAAGGGGCAGGTCGAGAGGGTGGAGCTGAAGGGGCAGCGGGGCGGTTGCACGGCCGGTCGCAACGATTCGCCGTCCACCGGCCCCGGGGCGCTGTCCGGGTCGGACGGCGCGCAGCAGTACCTCCAGCGCAATGACAACGGCGCCCTGATGCTGGTCAACGACACCACCACCAGCTCCGTGCGCGGCGTGCTCGGCAAGCCGCAGCCGGCCGGCAAGACCCCGCTCGGCCCCGTCGCCGTCCGCCGGGACGGCTCCCAGGCCGCGGTGCTCGGCCGCGACCACCACCAGCTCTACTCGGTGCCGCTGTCCGACAACGCGGTCGCGCTGCCCGAACCGGTGCTGACCTCGGCGCACACCGGCGACGACGGGCTGGCCTCGCCCAGCTGGGACGGCCGCGGCGACCTCTGGGTGGTGGACCGCAGCCCGGAGGACCCGCGCGTGGTGATGGTCCGCGGCAACCGGACGTACACCGTTCCGGTCGAGAAGCTGAACGGGCAGAGCGTGCAGATGCTCCGGGTCTCCTCGGACGGTGCCCGGATCGCCCTCGTGGTGAAGGGGCCGAGCTCGTCCAGCCGGTCTCTGATGTTCGGCGCGATCGTGCACGGCGGCACCCCGGAGGCGCCGACCGTGCGGATCGTCGGGCTGCACACGGCGGCCCCGGCGATCACCGACGTCGCGTCGCTGTCCTGGGCGGAGTCCGACCAGCTGCTGGTGCTGGGCAAGGAGGCCGACCGCCTCCCGCAGCTGCACTACATCAGCACCGACGGCTCGCCGAGCACCGACGCCCCGGCGCAGGGCGGCGAGGGCATGGCGACCGCCGAGGCCTCGGAGTCCCGGGCGAACGGGCTGACTCCGCCGGTGCTGGCGCTGCAGGCCACCGAGGGCCGGATCTACCGGCTGACCAACAGTCAGTGGCGGGAAGTCACGCTGTCGGACCGGGCGAGCGCCTTCTTCTACCCGGGCTGAGCCCCCCGGGCCGCCGCCGCCGGGCGGGCCTCAGAGCGGGCCCTCCCGGGCGCGCAGCGGGGGGGGCGCCCCCCCCGGGGGCGCCGCGCCGGCCGCCCGACCCGCCGCGGCCCGAGCCCGCGCCGCCGCGGCGCGACTCGCACCCGTG
>NZ_JBHWGD010000012.1:133589-162066 GCF_042733235.1 Kitasatospora sp. NPDC059722 | reverse complement strand
GCGGGCTCTCCCATTACTCCCCGCGGGCCGCCCCCCGGGCGCCCGCGCCGGCGGGGGCCCCCCGCGCGGCCCCCCGCGGGGCCCGGCCGGGCGCCCCCCGCCGCGACGGTGGCCGCCGCGCCGGCCGGCAGACCGGCCGCGGCCAGTGCCCGCGCGGCCTCGGCGAGACTGGCACCGGTGGTCACCAGGTCGTCCACCAGGACTGGTTGACGGCCCGCCAGGCTCCGGTGCGCGCGCGGCAGGACGGTGAGCGCGCCGTGCAGGTTGCGCCGGCGCTCGGCCGCGGTCAGTTCGGCCTGGTCGGCGACCGGGCGGGTGTGGCGCAGCAGCGGTGCGGCCCTGACGTCCAGGCCGGTCCGGCGCAGTGAGCGCGCCGCGGCCGCGGCCAGCCGGAGCGTCGGGTCGTGGCCGCGGGCGCGGACGGCGGCCCGGGTGGAGGGCATCGGCACCAGCAGCAGCGGCGCGAGCCCGGCGCGCGGCCCGAGCGCCGAGCGCACCGCCCGGCCGAGGGCTTCGCCGAGGGGGCCGGCCAGTCGCAGGGCGCCGCGTTCCTTGTGGGCGAGCAGCAACTGCCGGACCGGGTCGGCGTACGGTGCCGCGGCGTGCGCCCAGGGCAGCAGCGTGGGGCCGGGCCGGGAGGCGCCCAGGGCGTGCCGGCACGCGGGGCAGAGCTGGGTGCGGTCGGTGCCGCAGCCGGCGCAGTGCGTGGGCAGCAGGACGTCCAGCAGGTCGGCCAGTGCGTGGCCGAACGGCCCGTGCGGGGAGGGCGGGTGGACGGGTCCGGTGGTGGGTGGCACGACTGCTCCTGGCGGCGGCAGGCACGAAGAGTGAGCAAAGGATGCGCCGTACGGGGGGTGTTGTCCAGGTATTCACCCATGCTTCACTCCTAGGAGGGTAAACAGGGTGCAACAGCTTGACCGTTCACCCACCGCTCCTGGCCCATGCCCACGACCGAGCCTGGGGAGGCGAAAACCCCGTGTGAGGTGTTCGATAAAGCTTCAAGGGGTTTCAACCGTCCCTGGTGGGGAGGAAGTGAGGTGAGGGCCAGTCGTTCCCGCCGCTGGCGGTGGGGGCGGGGGGCCGGCAGTGGATGGGCTGGTCCAGCTGGGTCTCAGTCCGGTCCGGTAGCACCCGGATCGGCGTCAGCACGAGGGATCGGAGTTCTGCGTGGACATCGTCGTCAAGGGCCGCAAGACCGAGGTGCCCAAGAGGTTCCGCGAGCACGTGGCCGAGAAGCTGGAGAAGGTCCAGAAGTTCGACGGCAAGGTGATCAGCCTCGACGTCGAGGTGTCCAAGGAGCACAACCCGCGGCAGGCCGACCGGTCCGAGCGGGTGGAGATCACCCTCCGTACCCGTGGGCCGGTGATCCGGGCCGAAGCCGCCGCCGGGGACCCGTACGCGGCGCTCGACCTGGCCTCGGCGAAGCTCGACGCCCAGCTGCGCAAGTCCGCGGACCGGCGTCGGGTGCACAAGGGCGGCAACGGCCGCACCCCGATCAGCGTCGCCGAGGCGACCGCGGCCCTCGCCGGGCTGCCGGAGCCGGCGGCGCCGGAGAGCGAGACCAACGGGGCCGTCCGCAAGACCATGATGGGATCCCTGGAAGTGGAGGGCGAAGGCCCGCTGGTGGTCCGGGAGAAGACCCACCCGGCCGCCCCCATGGCGCTGGACCAGGCGCTCTACGAGATGGAGCTGGTCGGCCACGACTTCTACCTGTTCGTGGAGAAGGACAGCGGCCTGCCGAGCGTCGTCTACCGCCGGCACGGCTACCACTACGGTGTGATCCACCTGCAGACCGACCCCGCCGCCCAGTCGGCGGGCGGCGGCGCGGGTGGCGCGATCGGCGGAGCCGACGACGACGAGGACTGACCGTCCGGAGCGATGAACGGGTGACCCCGGCGGCCGCGGCCGCCGGGGTCACCGGCGTTCCGGGGGCCGTCCGCGGTCGAACGTCGGTCGAGCGCGGTCGCGGGCCGTGGTGGAGGGGTCACTCGTTGCGGGGGAATCGGCATCGGAGGGTGACCGTTGCGTGGCCGCGGCGTGGAATGATTGGCGCACGACGTCCCGCGAAGGGGGAGGAGCGGATGGGGGATCACTTCGGGCTGGGGCCCGCTGGGGGGCCGGTTGCCGGACTGTCCCCGGGAGCGGGCGAGGAGCTCGCGTACGCACCGCGCCGGGGTGAGCCGATCCGCGTGCTGGTGGTGGACGACCACGCGCTCTTCCGCCGCGGGCTGGAGATCGTGCTCGCCGAGGAGCCGGACATCAAGGTCGTCGGCGAGGCGGGGGACGGCGCCGAGGCCGTGCTGAAGGCCGCCGACCTGCTGCCCGACATCATCCTGATGGACGTCCGGATGCCGCGCCGCAGCGGGATCGAGGCGTGCACGGCGATCAAGGACGTGGCACCCAGCACCAAGATCATCATGCTGACGATAAGCGACGAGGAGGCCGACCTCTACGAGGCGATCAAGGCGGGCGCCACCGGCTACCTGCTGAAGGAGATCTCCACCGACGAGGTCGCCACCGCGATCCGCGCCGTCGCCGACGGGCAGTCGCAGATCAGCCCGTCGATGGCCTCCAAGCTGCTCACCGAGTTCAAGTCGATGATCCAGCGCCGCTCCGACGACCGGGACCTGGTACCCGCGCCCCGGCTCACCGACCGGGAACTGGAGGTGCTCAAACTGGTGGCGACCGGGATGAACAACCGGGAGATCGCCAAGGAGCTGTTCATCAGCGAGAACACCGTCAAGAACCACGTGCGCAACATCCTGGAGAAGCTGCAGCTCCACTCCCGGATGGAGGCCGTGGTCTACGCGATGCGCGAGAAGATCCTCGAAATAGGGTGACGCGGCGCGCGGCGGCCGGGGCTCCCCCCGGCCACCGGGCGTGCTCACGCCGCGAGCAGCTTCTCCAGCGCGGGGCGCAGCCGCTCGTCGTGCAGCGCCTCCACCCGCACGGCGTCGCAGCCCACCCAGGAGGCCGCCTCGCGCAGCGCCGTCGCCAGTGCCCCGACGTGCCGGGCGGAGTCGAGCGAGACCTGGCGGGCGACCAGGGTGCGCCCCTCGCGGGCCGGGTCCACCCGGCCGACCAGGCGCCCGCCGGCGAGCAGGGGCATGGCGAAGTAGCCGTGCACCCGCTTGTGCTTGGGGGTGTAGGCCTCCAGGCGGTGCGTCATGCCGAAGACGCGCTCGGTGCGCGCGCGGTCCCAGACCAGGGAGTCGAACGGCGAGAGCAGCGTGGTGCGGTGGCGTCCGCGCGGCGGGGCGGCGGCCAGCGCGGCGGGATCGGCCCAGGCGGGAGCCGCGGTGCCGTCGGGGCCCCAGCCGGCCACCTCGACCGGGACGAGGCCGGTGTCGGCGAGGACCGGGTCCAACTCCTCGGCGCGCAGCCGGTGGTAGTCCAGCAGGTCGGCCCGGGTGGCCACGCCGAGGGCGGCGCCGGCCTGGGCGACCAGGGTGCGGACGCAGTCCGCGTCGGTCGGATCCTGCCCGAACAGGGCGTCGGGGACGGCCTGTTCGGCCAGCGCGTAGACCCGCTTCCAACTCCGGCGCTCGGTGCAGACCACGTCGCCGAAGGCCAGGGCGCGCTCGACCGCGATCTTGGTGTCGGACCAGTCCCACCACTCGGCCGTCTTCTTCGCGCCGCCCAGCTCGGTGGACGTCAACGGCCCCTCGGCGCGCAGCTTGTCGAGCACGTGCCGGTACGTTTCGGGCGAGACCTGGTGACCCCAGAGGTGGCCGCGGTCGCGGTAGCGGCGGCGGCGGAACGCGAACAGCGGCCACTCCTCGACCGGCAGGACGCAGGCCGCGTGCGACCAGTACTCGAAGCTGGTGCCGTGGCCCCAGTACGCGGCCTCGACGGCGGGCCGGCCGACCGCGCCGAGCCGGGCGTACGGGACCAGTTCGTGCGAGCGGGCCAGCACGGAGATCGTGTCCAACTGGACGGCGCCCAGGTGCCGCAGCACGCCGCGCACCCCGGCCCGCCGGTCCGGCGCACCGAGCAGGCCCTGCGCGCGCAGGGCGATCCGGCGGGCGTCGTCGACACTCAGGACGGCGACGGGGGAGCTGGGGGCGGGCGCGGAGCTCATGCCGGGGAGCGTAACGCCCGGCACCGACAGCGGCCGGGCCCGGCCGGGCCCGGTGGCGCGGCCGGCGGCGGGCCGGCTCAGGCCAGGTCGGACGGGAGCAGCGAGGCGACCCAGGAGTCGTGGAAGACGCCGCGCTGCTCGGCGTACGAGCGCAGCGTGCCCTCGAAGCGGTAGCCGACCCGCTCGGCGACGGCGCGGGAGCCGTCGTTGCCGACGTAGGCGAGCCACTGGAGGCGGCGGACGCCGAGCTCGGTGAGGGCCCAGCGGGCGACCTCGCGGGCCGCCTCGACGGTGTAGCCGCGGCCGCGCTGCTCCTTCGCCGTCCACCAGCCGACGGAGGCGGCGGCCGGGTCGGCGGCGAAGCGGGACACCGACTGGGTGCCGACCAGGCGCCCGGTGGCGCGGTCGGTCACGCACCAGATGTACTCGGAGCCGTCGCGCAGCCCGTTCGGGGCCAGTGTGCGGACGAAGAACTCCGCGTCCTCGCGCCGGTAGGGGACCGGCACCACCGTCCAGCGCTGGATCTCCTCGTCCTGGCAGGCGGCGAGGACCGCGTCGATGTCCGACTCCTGCGGGGCGCGCAGGACGAGTCGCTCGGTGGTGAGGGTGACGGGCGTGGTCCGGAGTTCTTCCATGCCCGGATTATTCCGCGCCAAGCGGAGGGCGGACATCCGAATATTCCGCCAACTCGGCGGGGCCGGGACCGTTTTGCCCCGGTGGGCGGTGCTATCGGTCGGGCGCCCGCGCGAGTGACACGGGAATACCGTGCTGACGCACCTCCCGGGGCATTGGACTCCTCGCATACGATGGCCCGTGCGGTGGGGTGAACCCGTCGTGCAGTCGTCCAGTGCCAATACAGGCAAGGAGCCCGCTCTAGTGTCCGTCTTCGACAAGATCCTGCGCGCCGGCGAAGGCAAGATCCTTCGCAAGCTGCAGCGGATTGCTGCCCAGGTCAACTCCATCGAAGAGGACTTCGTCAACCTCACCGACGCGGAGCTGCGGGCACTGACCGACGAGTACAAGCAGCGGCTCGTCGACGGGGAGTCCCTGGACGACATCCTCCCCGAGGCGTTCGCCACCGTCCGCGAGGCCGCCAAGCGCGTCCTCGGCCAGCGGCACTACGACGTCCAGCTCATGGGCGGCGCCGCGCTGCACTTCGGCTACGTCGCCGAGATGCGCACCGGTGAGGGCAAGACCCTCGTCGGCACCCTGCCCGCGTACCTGAACGCGCTCACCGGCAAGGGCGTCCACCTGATCACCGTCAACGACTACCTCGCCGAGCGCGACTCGGAGTGGATGGGCCGGGTGCACCGCTTCCTCGGCCTCGAAGTCGGCGTGATCCTGGGCAACATGACGCCCGCCGAGCGCAAGCGCCAGTACGCGATGGACATCACGTACGGCACCAACAACGAGTTCGGCTTCGACTACCTGCGCGACAACATGGCCTGGTCGAAGGACGAACTCGTCCAGCGCGGCCACAACTTCGCGGTGGTCGACGAGGTCGACTCGATCCTCATCGACGAGGCCCGCACCCCGCTGATCATCTCCGGCCCGGCCGACCAGGCGACCAAGTGGTACGCCGACTTCGCCAAGCTGGTGCAGCGCCTGAAGATCGACCGCGACTACGAGGTCGACGAGAAGAAGCGCACCGTCGGCATCCTGGAGGAGGGTGTCACCCGGGTCGAGGACTACCTCGGCATCGACAACCTCTACGAGTCGGTGAACACCCCGCTGGTCGGCTTCCTGAACAACGCCATCAAGGCCAAGGAGCTGTACAAGGCGGACAAGGACTACGTCGTCATGAACGGCGAAGTCATGATCGTCGACGAGCACACCGGCCGCATCCTGGCCGGCCGCCGCTACAACGAGGGCATGCACCAGGCGATCGAGGCCAAGGAGGGGGTGGAGGTCCAGAACGAGAACCAGACCCTGGCCACCATCACCCTGCAGAACTTCTTCCGCCTGTACGACAAGCTCTCCGGCATGACCGGTACCGGCACCACCGAGGCCGCCGAGTTCCACCAGATCTACAAGCTCGGCGTCGTGCCGATCCCGACCAACAAGACGCCGCTGCGCATCGACCAGCCCGACCTGATCTACAAGTCGGAGCCGGCCAAGTTCGCCGCCGTCGTCGAGGACATCGCCGAGAAGCACGAGAAGGGCCAGCCGGTGCTGGTCGGCACCGTGTCGGTCGAGAAGTCCGAGTACCTGTCGCAGGAGCTGCGCAAGCGCGGCATCCCGCACGAGGTGCTGAACGCCAAGCACCACGAGCGCGAGGCGCAGATCGTCGCGCAGGCCGGCCGCAAGGGCGCCGTCACCGTCGCCACCAACATGGCCGGCCGCGGCACCGACATCATGCTCGGCGGCAACCCGGACCACCTCGCGGCGGCCGAGCTGGCCCAGCGCGGGCTCTCCGCCGGGGACAACCCGGACGAGTACGAGGCCGCGTTCCCGGCCGCGCTGGAGAAGGCCAAGGCCTCGGTCAAGGCCGAGCAGGACGAGGTCAAGGAGGCCGGTGGCCTCTACGTCCTCGGCACCGAGCGGCACGAGTCCCGCCGGATCGACAACCAGCTGCGCGGCCGCTCCGGCCGTCAGGGCGACCCGGGCGAGTCCCGCTTCTACCTGTCGCTCGGCGACGACCTGATGCGCCTGTTCAAGGCCGGCATGGTCGAGCGCGTGCTCTCGATGGCCAACGTGCCCGAGGACGTGCCGATCGAGTCGAAGATGGTCACCCGGGCGATCGCCTCCGCGCAGACCCAGGTCGAGCAGCAGAACTTCGAGATCCGCAAGAACGTCCTGAAGTACGACGAGGTGCTGAACCGCCAGCGCGAGGTCATCTACGGCGAGCGCCGCCGCGTCCTGGAGGGCGAGGACCTGCAGGAGCAGGTCGGCCACTTCATGGACGACACCGTCGAGGCCTACGTCAAGGCGGCCACCGGCGAGGGCTTCGAGGACGACTGGGACCTGGAGAAGCTCTGGTCCGCGCTCAAGCAGCTCTACCCGCTCGCCCTGGACCTCGGGGAGCTGGAGGAGGAGGCGGGCGGCTCCGGCGGCCTGACCTCCGAGTTCCTCACCAAGGTCGTCCAGGAGGACATCCAGGCGCAGTACGGCGCCCGCGAGGACCAGCTCGGCGAGGAGATCATGCGCGAGCTGGAGCGCCGGGTCGTCCTGTCGGTGCTGGATCGCCGCTGGCGCGAGCACCTCTACGAGATGGACTACCTCCAGGAGGGCATCGGCCTGCGGGCCATGGCGCAGCGCGACCCGCTGATCGAGTACCAGCGCGAGGGCTTCGACATGTTCACCGCGATGATGGAGGGCATCAAGGAGGAGTCCGTCGGCTACCTGTTCAACCTGGAGGTCCAGGTCGAGCAGCAGGTCGAGGAGGTCCCGGTCGAGGACGCCGAGGTGGTGCTCGACAAGCTGGAGAAGGACGCCGCCCGCCCGGAGATCAAGGCCAAGGGCCTGGAGGCCCCGAAGCCGCAGCGGCTGCACTACACGGCCCCCTCGGACGAGATCGGCGGCGGCGTGGTCGAGGGCGACTTCGACGACCTCGCGGCGGAGGACGAGGGCGACGGCCTGACCCGCGCCGAGCGCCGCAAGGCCGCGAAGTCGGCCAAGGGGCGCCGCCGCAAGGCCTGAGCCGCCACCGCGCCACAGCACAGGGCGCCGTTCCCGTACGGGGGCGGCGCCCTGCGCCGTCACCGGGCCTCCACGGCGGTGCACTGCCACTGACCGGCCGGGCCGCGCTGTTCGAGGCGGAAGGCCACCATGTGGTGCCGCCGGCCGAGGTCGACCCGCACGCACGCCTCGACGGCGTCGGGCGAGGGCGATCTGTCGTGCACCGGGCCCAGGCGCGGCCGGGCGCCGGCGCCGGCGCGGCGCAGGGCGCCCGTGCGGACGAGGGAGGCGAGCTGGCCGTAGCCGTCCAGGCTGGTGTGCCGCATCAGCTGGCCGGACGGGCGGGCGCCGGTGAGCACCTCGACGAGCCGGTGCGCGAAGCGCGCCGCGAGTGCGCGGGGGTCGTGCCCGGGCGGGGCGCCGGCGCAGTCGGCCCGGGGGTGCCGGGGCCGCCGCCCGGCGGGGTGCGGTGCGCCGTCGTGCAGGTGGCGGTGGGGGCGGGCGGCGAGCGGTGGGGTCACGGGTGTCTCCTCGGGGCCGGGCGGGCGGGCGGTGGTGCTCCGGGGCGTGGTCACGGGGGCTTCCTCGGGTGGACGGCGGGGGTGGACGGCAGGGCTGGACGGCGGGGCTGGACGGCGGGGGGTGGGCGCGGACGGGTCGGGGGGTGCTTCCTCGGGCGAGTGGTGCGGGTACGGACGGGTCCTTGGTAGCGGCGGTCGGGAGGGGGCGGCAAGGGGATTGCGCAACCGTGGGGAGCGGAGGGTGAAGTTCACCTATCCGGGCGAACGGCCCGTTGCGGCGGCGGCCTCCCGGGCCGTCCCGGAGGCACGCGGTTGACGTGCGACGACGGGCGGGTAGGCCCGAAAGGGGACGGCCGCGTTCGCCGGTCCGGGTGGTGCGGCCGGGGTCACGCGTTGCGGCGGTCCGCGGTCGGCGCGCAGGATCGGATCCTGACCGGGAACCGCGGGAGCGGGCGCGACGCCCCACGACGACAGGCGGCCGGCATGACGACACCCGGCATGACGACACGGGCAGCAGCGGCGCAGTCCCCGGCCCGGACGGGTGCCGCCCGGGGAGCACCCCGGCGCGGGCTGGTCCTGGGCGGCGGCGGCATGCTCGGCGCGGCCTGGACGGTCGGCGCGCTGTGCGCCGTCGAGGAGGCGACCGGCCGGCGCCCCGGCGACGCCGATGTGCTGCTGGGCACCTCGGCCGGCTCCATCCTCGGCGCGCTGCTCGCCGCCGGCGTGCCGGTCGACCAGCTGCGCGACCACCAGCGCGGACTGCCGCTCACCGAGGGCCCGCTGGCCGGCGTGGCCTTCGACTACGAGACGGCCGTCGGCGGCGCCCTGCCGCCCCGGCCGCGGGCCGGGATCGGCTCGCCGGGCCTCCTGCGGGACGCCGTCCGCCACCCGCGCGAGTACCCGCTGCTGACCATGGTGTCGGCGGTGGCGCCGCACGGCCGCGGCTCGCTCGCCCCGGTCGGCGCGCTGGTCCGCGACCTGCACGGGCCGGGCGGCTGGCCGGCCGGCTCCGCGCTGCGGGTCGCGGCCGTGGACTACCGCAGCGGCCACCGGGTGGTCTTCGGCGACCCGGACGCCCCGGCGGTCGCCATCGCGGACGCAGTGATGGCCTCCTGCGCGATCCCCGGCTGGTTCGCGCCCGTGCGCCTGGACGGCTCGGCGTACGTGGACGGCGGCTGCTGGTCGGCCACCAACGCCGACCTGCTGCTCGGCCGCGGTCTGGACGAGGCGTACGTGCTCGCCCCGATGGCCCTGCGCCTGCACCCCCGCGCCGGGCGCGCCGACCGCGGCACCCTCGCCGCGCTGCACGAGTGGCGCGCCCGCGACCGCCCGCGCGGCGTGCTGGCCCAGGTGGTCAGCCGCTACCGCCGCGCGGTGACCAGGCAGCTGCTGCGCGAGGCCGCGCTGCTGCGGGCGGAGGGCGTGCGGGTGCGGCTGCTCGCGCCGACGCCGGCGGACCTGGCGGCGATGGGTCCGAACATGATGGACCCGGCCCGCCGCGGCGCGGTGCTGGAGAGCGCGCTGCGCACCAGCCGGGAGGCGCTGGCGGCGGCGCGCTGATCCGCGGCCCGCCGATCCGGCGGGACGTGATCACGGCGGGCGCCCGGCGCTTATTCTTGGGGGCGCTGGAAGCTGTGCCGCTGGACGAACGCTGGACGAACCGGAGAGTGCCACCGATGCGCGTGTACGTGCCCACCACCCTGACCGGCCTGGCGGCGGCGCACCCGGGCGGCGTCCTGGACGAGACCGCGGCGTACGCCGTGACGCCCGCGCTGCGCGAGTGGTACGTCAGCGACGACATCGAGGAGCTGGAGTACGCGGCGCTGAACCGGGCCGCGCAGTCCTCGCTGCGGCTGCTGGCCGCCGATCCCGACGCGCCGCGCCGGCGCGTCGTGGTGGCGCTGGACGTGGCGGACTCCGCCGTGCGGCCCTTCCCCGGCGACGAGTACCAGGACCAGGCCTCGCTGGGCCGCGTGGTGCTGGCCGGCCCGGTGAAGCTCGCGAAGGCGGCGGCCGTGCACGCGGACGTCTCCGACGACGAGGTGCTCGCGGACGTGACGGCGGCCGTGGCCGCGGTGGCCGCCGCCGACGAGGGGGACCAGGACGCCCAGTTCACCGTGGACGGCGCCGAGGACCACGACCTGCTCTGGTTCGCGACCCAGGAGATCCCCGGGCTCCTCGCCTGATCACCCGCCTGCCCGCCCGCGGCCGCCCCTGCGTGAGCCCCGTCCTATCGGCCCGTCGGTGCCCGGAGTTACCGTTCGGATCGTGCGTAATCACATCGTCTGGGACTGGAACGGCACGCTCTTCCACGACATGGAGGCGGTGCTCGGAGCGAGCAACGCCGCGTTCGCGACCATCGGCGTCGGGCCGATGACCATGCAGGAGTACCGCGAGCAGTACGAGATCCCGATCCCCCGCTTCTACGAGCGCCTGCTCGGCCGCATGCCGTCCCGGGCCGAGTGGCTCCGCCTCGACGACGCCTTCCACGACCGCTACCGCGAGCTGAGTCCGGCCTGCGGCCTGACCGACGGCGTGCGCGAGCTGCTGTCGGGCTGGCAGGAGGCGGGGCACAGCCAGTCCCTGCTGTCGATGTACGAGCACGACAAGCTCGTGCCGCTGGTCGACGGCTTCGGCCTGACCGGCACCTTCCTGCGCGTGGACGGCCGCAGCGGCCCCTCCGGCGGGCAGAAGGGCGAGCAGCTGGTCCGCCACCTGGCGGCCCTCGGCGAGCGCGTGGACCCCGCCCGTACGGTCCTCATCGGGGACGCCGCGGACGACGCCCTCGCGGCGATCGGCGCGGGCGCGCACGCCGTGCTGTACACCGGCGGCTCGCACACCAGGGAGAAGCTGGAGCCGGTCGGCGTGCCCGTCGTGGACACCCTCGCGGAGGCGGTCGAGCTGGCCGGACGGCTGACGGCCTGAGCTGCGGCGATGCCGCCGTCCTGACGGCGGACGTGGCGCGCGCCACGTCCGCCGTTGGCGTGTCTGGACGGGCGGATCCGCCGGGGGCTGGTCAGGCTGGACTGACATCGGTACAGCAGCAGGACGGAGCCGCCATGCCCATCGACGCAGTGACCCAGGTGCCGGAGCCGGTCAACGAGCCGGTGCGGGCGTACGGGCCCGGCAGCGCCGAGCGGGAGCGCCTGGTGCGGCGCCTGGACGAGCTGGCGGCCGAGCAGGTGCCGCTGCCGATGACGATCGGCGGGGAGCAGCGCTTCGGCGGCGGCGAGCGGATCGACGTCGTCCAGCCGCACCACCACGCGGCCAAGCTGGGCGTGCTCGGCAACGCCACCCGGGAGGACGCCCGCGCGGCGGTGGACGCGGCGCTGGCGGCCGCCCGGGAGTGGCGCTCGCTGTCCTTCGACGACCGCGCGGCGGTGTTCCTGCGCGCCGCGGACCTCCTCGCCGGGCCCTGGCGGGAGACGCTCAACGCGGCCACGATGCTCGGCCAGTCCAAGACCGCGCAGCAGGCGGAGATCGACTCGGCCTGCGAGCTGATCGACTTCTGGCGCTACAACGTCCACTTCGCCCGGCAGGTCCTGGCCGATCAGCCGGTCTCGTCCCCGGGGGTGTGGAACCGCACCGACCACCGCCCGCTGGAAGGTTTCGTCTACGCGATCACGCCGTTCAACTTCACCGCGATCGCCGGGAACCTGCCCACCGCCCCCGCGCTGATGGGCAACACGGTGGTCTGGAAGCCCGCGCCGACCCAGGCGCTGGCCGCCCACCACCTGATGCGGCTGCTGGAGGCGGCCGGCCTGCCGCCCGGGGTGATCAACCTGGTGACCGGCGACGGCCTCCAGGTGTCCCCGGTCGCGCTCGCCGACCCGGCGCTGGCCGGCCTGCACTTCACCGGCTCGACCGCGACCTTCCAGTCGCTGTGGCAGACGATCGGCGCGAACATCGGCGGCTACCGGACGTACCCGCGGATCGTCGGCGAGACCGGCGGCAAGGACTTCCTGCTCGCCCACCGCTCCGCCGACCCGGAGATCCTCAAGACGGCGCTGATCCGCGGCGCCTTCGAGTACCAGGGCCAGAAGTGCTCGGCGCTCTCCCGCGCCTACCTGCCGCGCAGCCTCTGGCAGCGGATCAAGGACGACTTCCTGGCCGAGGTCGACGCGCTCGCCGTCGGCGACGTCACCGACCTCTCCAACTTCATGGGCGCGCTCATCGACCGGCGGGCCTTCGAGAAGAACCGGGACGCCATCGAGCGGGCCAAGCGTGACCCCACGATCGAACTGGCGGCCGGCGGCCAGTACGACGACGCGATCGGCTGGTTCGTCCGGCCCACCGTCCTGGTCTCCTCCGACCACCGCGGCGAGATCTTCCGCACCGAGTACTTCGGCCCGATCCTCGCCGTCCACGTCTACGAGGACTCCCGCTGGGACGACGTGTTCGCCAGGATCGACGCCGCCGCCCCGTACGGCCTGACCGGTGCCGTCATCGCACAGGACCGCTACGCGATCGCCCGTGCGGTGGAGGAACTGCGCTTCACCGCCGGGAACTTCTACATCAACGACAAGCCGACCGGCGCCGTCGTCGGCCAGCAGCCCTTCGGCGGCGGCCGTGCCTCCGGCACCAACGACAAGGCGGGCGCCGCCCAGAACCTGCTGCGCTGGACCTCGGCCCGTTCGATCAAGGAAACCTTCGTGCCGCCGACGCACCATGCGTACCCGCATATGGGCTGAAAGCGAACATCCGGTTCCGGTTTGGACATGGTGTCCAGGACGGACCGGTCACCCGGCACCTTTGCGCCTCCCTGTCCCTGTCCACCTTCGATTGATCCGGTTAGGCTGGCTGGCGTCGTCGGGTGGCTCCGCAGGACGAATCGTCCTACCCACTGCGAAGGCGTTTCATGCGCGCCATGAACCCTTTTCAGTCGGATGGTGCGGCAGGATTGCGGTAGACCCGTCGGTGTTCATCCACACACGACCGAGTCACGCAACGGCGCGCGACAGGAGCCAAGAAGTCATGCAGACCAAGCTGGACGCAGCCAAGGCCGACCTGCTCAAGAAGGCCGCCGCAGCCGCTGAGAACAGCCAGGTGGGGGGAGCGGCGCCGGGGGAGGGTCTGAGCAACGGCGCTCTTACCGCGTACCTGCACCACTACTACCTCCACACCGCGCCCGAGGACCTGGTCGACCTCGACCCGGTCGACGTCTACGGCGCGGCCGCCTCGCACTACCGCCTGGGCCTCAAGCGCCCCCAGGGCACCGCCGAGGTGCGGGTGCACACCCCCTCGGTCGAGGAGAACGGCTGGTCCTGCGGCCACACGGTCGTCGAGGTCGTCACCGACGACATGTCCTTCCTGGTCGACTCCGTCACCAACGAGCTGTCCCGCCAGGACCGCGGCATCCACATCGTGATCCACCCGCAGCTGGTCGTCCGCCGTGACATCACCGGCAAGCTCCTGGAGATCCTCGACGTCGACGCGTGCGCGCGCAGCCAGGCCGCCGGCGCCGAGTGGCCCGCCGACGCGACCGTCGAGTCGTGGATGCACATCGAGATCGACCGCGAGACCGACCGCGAGGACCTGCGCTCGATCGAGTCCAACCTGCGCCGCGTGCTCGGCGACGTCCGCGAGGTCGTCGAGGACTGGACCAAGATGCGCGACAGCGCGCTGCGCCTGGCCGACGAGCTGGCCGAGGAGCCCCCGGCCGGCCTGCCCGAGCAGGAGGTCGGCGAGGCCTGGGAGCTGATGCGCTGGCTCGGCGACGACCACTTCACCTTCCTCGGCTACCGCGAGTACGACCTCGTCGAGCACGAGGGCGAAGAGGTCCTCAAGGCCGTCGCCGGCACCGGCCTCGGCATCCTGCGCGCCGACCCGCACAGCCACGACGACCGCCACCACTCCGTGAGCGAGGCCTTCGGCCGCCTCTCCGCGCCGGTGCGCGCCAAGGCCCACGAGAAGAAGCTGCTCGTCCTCACCAAGGCCAACAGCCGTGCCACCGTGCACCGCCCGGCCTACCTGGACTACGTCGGCGTGAAGAAGTTCAACGCCGCCGGCGAGCCCATCGGCGAGCGCCGCTTCCTCGGCCTGTTCTCCTCCGCCGCGTACACCGAGTCCGTCACCCGGATCCCGGTCGTGCGCCGCAAGGTCCAGGCCGTCCTGGACGGCTCCGGCTTCTCCAGCGAGAGCCACGACGGCCGCGACCTGCTGCAGATCATGGAGACCTTCCCGCGGGACGAGATGTTCCAGACGGCGGCCTCCGAACTGCTCTCGATCGCCACGAGCGTGCTCTACCTGCAGGAGCGCCGCAAGCTGCGCCTCTTCCTGCGCCAGGACGAGTACGGCCGCTACTACTCGGCGTTCATCTACCTGCCGCGCGACCGGTACACCACCCGGATCCGCCTGCTGCTCACCGACATCCTCAAGGAAGAGCTGAACGGCGACGCCATCGACTACACGGTGTACGCCACCGAGTCGGTGCTGACCCGCCTGCACTTCGTCGTCCGGGTGGCCCCCGGCACCGAGCTGCCGCAGCTCACCGACACCGACATCGAGCGGATCGAGAACCGCCTGGCCGAGGCCGCCCGGTTCTGGATGGACGGCTTCCACGACCAGCTGCACACCGAGCTGGGCGAGGAGAAGGCCGCCGAGCTCGGCCACAAGTACGCCAACGCCTTCCCCGACGGCTACCGCGCCGACTTCCCGCCGCGCACCGCCGTCTCCGACATCAAGCAGATCGAGTCGCTGCACGGCGCGGGCGACTTCCGCCTCAACCTGTACCAGCCGGTCGGCGCCGGCGACGACGAGCGCCGCTTCAAGATCTACCGGGTCGGCGGCCCGATCTCGCTCACCGAGGTCCTGCCGGTGCTCCAGCGCCTGGGCGTCGAGGTGCTGGACGAGCACCCGTACGCGCTGCGCCGCTCCGACGGCACCACCGCGTGGGTGTACGACTTCGGCCTGAAGCTGCGCGAGGCCACAGAGCTCACCGACGAGGCGCGCGAGCGCTTCCAGGAGACCTTCGCCGCCACCTGGACCGGCAGGGCCGAGAACGACGGCTTCAACGAGCTGGTCCTCACCGCCGGGCTGACCTGGCGCCAGGCGATGATGCTGCGCGCGTACGCCAAGTACCTGCGCCAGGCGGGCTCCACGTTCTCCCAGGACTACATGGAGGACGCGCTCCGCAACAACACCCACAGCACCCGCCTGCTGGTCAACCTCTTCGAGGCCCGGCTGAGCCCGAGCCACCGCTCGGGCGCCCTGGAGCTGACCGAGGGCATCCTGGAGGAGCTGGCCGGCGCGCTAGACGAGGTCGTCTCGCTGGACGAGGACCGCATCCTGCGCTCCTTCCTGAACCTCATCAAGGCCACCCTGCGGACCAACTTCTTCCAGCACGACGGCTCCGGCGAGTGGCACTCCTACGTGTCGATGAAGTTCGACCCGAAGGCCATCCCGGACCTGCCGGCCCCGCGCCCGGCGTTCGAGATCTGGGTCTACTCGCCGCAGGTCGAGGGCGTGCACCTGCGCTTCGGCAAGGTCGCCCGCGGCGGTCTGCGCTGGTCCGACCGGCGCGAGGACTTCCGCACCGAGATCCTCGGCCTGGTCAAGGCGCAGATGGTGAAGAACACCGTCATCGTGCCGGTCGGCGCCAAGGGCGGCTTCGTCGCCAAGCAGCTGCCGGACCCGTCGGTGGACCGCGACGCGTGGTTGGCCGAGGGTGTCTCCTCGTACAAGACGTTCATCTCGGCGCTGCTCGACATCACCGACAACCTGGTCGGCGGCGAGGTCGTCCACCCGGCCGACGTGGTCCGCCACGACGAGGACGACACCTACCTGGTCGTCGCCGCCGACAAGGGCACCGCGACCTTCTCCGACATCGCCAACGGCGTCGCCGAGTCCTACGGCTTCTGGCTGGGCGACGCGTTCGCCTCCGGCGGCTCGGCGGGCTACGACCACAAGGGCATGGGCATCACCGCCCGCGGCGCCTGGGAGTCGGTCAAGCGCAACTTCCGCGAGCTCGGCGTCGACACCCAGGCCGAGGACTTCACCGTCATCGGCATCGGCGACATGTCCGGCGACGTCTTCGGCAACGGCATGCTGCTCAGCGAGCACATCCGGCTGGTCGCGGCCTTCGACCACCGCCACATCTTCCTCGACCCGAACCCGGACGCGGCCCTCTCGTACGCCGAGCGCCGCCGCCTGTTCGACCTGCCGCGCAGCTCGTGGGACGACTACGACAAGTCGCTGATCTCGGCCGGCGGCGGGGTGTTCCCGCGCAGTGCCAAGTCGATCCAGGTCAGTGCCCAGGTCCGGGCCGCGCTCGGCATCCAGGAGGCCCGGCTCACCCCGGCCGAGCTGATGAAGGCGATCCTGCAGGCGCCGGTCGACCTGTTCTGGAACGGCGGCATCGGCACCTACATCAAGGCCTCGACCGAGACCAACGCCGAGGTCGGCGACAAGGCCAACGACGCCATCCGCGTCAACGGCGAGCAGGTCCGGGCCCGGGTCATCGGCGAGGGCGGCAACCTCGGCTGCACCCAGCTCGGCCGCATCGAGTACGCGGCGGCCGGCGGCCCGGAGAGCACCGGCGGCTGGATCAACACCGACGCCATCGACAACTCGGCCGGCGTGGACACCTCGGACCACGAGGTCAACATCAAGATCCTGCTCAACGGGGTCGTCGCCGAGGGCGACATGACGGTCAAGCAGCGCAACACGCTGCTGGCCGAGATGACCGACGAGGTCGGCCACCTGGTGCTGCGCAACAACTACGCGCAGAACGTGGTGCTGGCCAACGCCGTCGCCCAGGCGCACAGCATGGTCAACGTCCACTCCCGGATGATCAACCGCTTCGAGGCGGCCGGCCAGCTCGACCGGGGGCTGGAGTTCCTGCCCGCCGAGCGCCTGATCCGCGAGCGCCAGCAGAACGGCCGCGGGCTCTCGCAGCCCGAGATGTCCGTCCTGCTCGCGTACACCAAGATCACGCTGGCCGAGGAGCTGCTCGCCACCGACCTGCCCGACGACCCGTACTTCCGCACCGCGCTCCACGAGTACTTCCCGAGCGCCCTGCGGACCAGGTTCGCCGAGGCGATCGACGGCCACGCGCTGCGCCGCGAGATCATCACCACGCTGATCGTCAACGACACGATCAACCGCGGTGGCTGCACCTTCGCCTTCCGCCTGAAGGAGGAGACCGGCGCGACCTACGAGGAGATCGCCCGGACGCACACCGCCGCGCGGGCCGTGTTCGGCCTGGAGGAGATCTGGGGCGAGATCGAGGGCCTGGACAACAAGGTCCCGGCCCGGGTCCAGACCAAGATGCGGCTGCACTCGCGCCGCCTGGTCGAGCGCGCCACCCGGTGGATGCTCAACAACCGCCGCCAGCCGCTGGACATCGCCGCCACGATCGCGTTCTTCCGCGACCGGATCGCCCAGGTGTGGGGCTCGCTGCCCAAGCCGCTGCGCGGCGAGGACCTGGCGTGGTTCGAGTCGATCCACGGCGAGCTCGCCGCGGCGGGCGTGCCGGAGGAGCTGGCCACCCGGATCGCCGGCCTGTCCTCGGTCTTCCCGACCCTGGACATCACCGAGGTCGCGGACCGCTCCGGCAAGGACGTCGCGGACGTCGCCGAGCTCTACTACGACCTCGGCGACCGCCTGCAGATCTCGCACCTGCTGGACCGCATCATCGACCTGCCCCGCACCGACCGCTGGTCGTCGATGGCCCGGGCCGCGATCCGCGAGGACCTCTTCGCGGCGCACGCGGCGCTGACCGCCGACATCCTCGTCTGCGGCCCGGAGGGCGCCACCCCGGAGGAGCGCTACACCGCCTGGGCGGAGCTCAACGGGACGCTGCTGAACCGCGCGAAGAGCACGCTCGACGACATAAGGGGTTCGGACAACTACGAGCTGTCCAGCCTGTCGGTCGCGATGCGCGTCATCCGTACCCTCCTGCGCACCGGCTCGATGCGCTAGGAAGTCAGGACGGCAAAGGGGCGGGGCGCCGAGCTGGAGCGGGTCTATCGCGACGACGGTCGGGCGCAGGGTCGCGGTGCGCGGGATGCGTCCGCTGATCCGGGCGGCCTGGAAGGCGCAGACGCCGCCGTCCGGCAGCCGCAGGTAGCCGCGGCCCGGGGTGTCCTCGGGGAGGGCGGCGGCGTCGCCCAGGTGGATCAGCAGGTCGGAGTCGGCCGGGTCCTCGGTGCGCAGGGCGATCCGGAGCAGGGCGGCCTCGTCCACCTCGGTGCCGGCGCTCTCCTCGGGCCGGCCGGTGGTGACCGCGAGGTGGACGCCGAGCGGGCCGCCGCGGCGGGCGACGGCGGCGAGCGCGCGGGCCAGCGGGCGGCCGGCCGGGGAGGTGGGGGAGAGCAGCGCGTCGTAGTCGTCGACCACGACGACCAGCCGGGCGGGGACCGGGGCGCCCGGGGCGGCGGGCCGGGGGCTGTCGGCGCCGCGCGGCCCGATGACCCGGGGCGCGGGGGTCGCGGCGGCTCCGACGGCGGCGGGCACCGGTACCTGCGGGGCGTCCGCACCTGTGCCGAGGCCCTGCCGACCGGCCGGTCCCTGTCGGCCGTCGAGGCTGTGCTGACCGGCAAGGCTGTGCTGGCCGTCCAGGCTGTGCTGGCCGTCAAGAATGCGGGCGGCATGCCAGGAGGCGAAGTCGAGGCCGTCGAACAGCCGCTCCCGCAGCGCGAGTTCGTCCTCCAGCGCCTCCGCGGCGAGCAGCGCCTGGCGCGGGTCGGAGGCGGCGTTGACCCGCCCGGTGACGTGCGGGAGCTCGGTGCAGCCGTCCAGCCCGTCCTCGGTGGCCCGGCCCTCGACGATGGTGACGGCCAGCCGCTCGGGCCGCTCGGAGACGGCGAGCGAGGCGACGAGCGTGCGCAGCAGCTCCGTCTTGCCGGAGCCGCGCGCGCCGCCGATCAGCAGGTGCGGGCCGCCCGGGTCGGGGGAGGGGAGGGCCAGTTCGGGATCGGCGAGGTCGAGCGTGCAGAGCTCGTCGCGGGTGGTGCCGAGCAGCGCGGTGGCGGCGCCGATGCCGCCGGCGTGGGCGTCCCAGCGGGCGGAGAGCTTGGCGGGGGTGACGGTGTCGAGCTGCAGCAGGTCGAGCAGCCGCAGGGCGTCCGGCAGGGGGCCGCGGGCGGCCGGGGCGGCCTCGCGCAGCGGGGCGAGCACCCGGGCCAGCCGCTCGGCCCAGGCGTCGGAGACGGCGTCCAGCGAGACCTCGTGCAGGGTCTCGCGGCCGCGGGCGACCGGGCGGTCGAGCGAGAGGTGGGTGCCGACCTCGCCGGTGATCAGGGCGGTGGCGCCGACGCCGCGGGGGAGCAGTTCGGGCTGCTCGGCGAGGCAGATCGGGAAGATGCCGACCGCCGGGCCCTGGCGCAGCAGCAGGTCCAGCGCCTGCCGGGCGGTCTCGGTGGCCGGGCGGCCGTCGACCACGACGACGGTGGCGGGGTGGCCGCCGAGGCCGACCGGGCCGCTGAGCCGGGCGGTGAGCTCGGTGAGCCGGGCGGTGGCCTGCTCGTCGTCCAGGCCGAGCAGCAGGCGGCAGTCCTGGCCCTCGACGGGGCGCAGGTGGGGCAGCCAGAGGGCCCAGGCCCAGGTGTCGACGCGCTCCTGCGGGGTGCGGGCGTGGTCGGAGTCGACGACGACGAGGCTCAGGCCGCTCGGCGGGTGCAGGGCGGCGAGCTGGGCGACGACGGCGCGGGTGAGCGCGTCCAGCCGCTCGCGCGGGCCGCTGAGGCCGAGGCTGCCGGCGGTCTGCAGGTCGAGGGTGACCGGGACGGCGGGCAGTGTCGTGCCGGGGGTGGTGCCGGGGCCGCCGGGGCGGTCGGCGGTGCCCAGGCGCAGGGTGAGCGCGTCGGGGTGGCCGGGGCCGCGCTCCCAGAGCCGGGGGCCGGGGCCGACGGCGTTGAGCAGGAGGGTGGCGAGGTCGGGCCAGCGTTCGCGCTGGGCGGCGGCCTGGCGGATCCGGACGGCGGCGTGGTGGCGCTCGGCGCTCTCCTGCCCGGGCGGTTCGGCGGTGCGGCCGAGCCGCAGCGAGAGCAGTCCGCGGCCGCGGCCCGCGGCGGGCTCGGGGGCGGCGGGCGGTTCGGCGACGGGCGGCGCGGGCCGGACGGGGCCGGGGGCGGCGAGCTGGAGGTGGCCGTGGCCGTCCGGGACGGCGGCGCGGGCGGGCTCGCCGGGTTCGGGGGCCGCGAGCTGGAGGGTGGACTCGCCGATCCGCAGCAGGGCTCCGGGGTCGAGCGGGACGGCCTCCTCCAGCGGGCCGGGCGGGACGATCCGGCCGTCCAGGGTGGTGCCGTTGGTGGAGCCGAGGTCGCGGACGGTGACCCGGCCGTCCTCGGCGAGGTGCAGGGACAGGTGCAGCCGGGAGACGTCCGGGTCGTCGAGCGGGACGTCGGCCTCGCCGGAGCGGCCGACCCGGATCTCCCGGCCGTGCAGGCGGTGCACGCCGCCGGCGTCCGGCCCGCCGACCACGCGTAGTTCGGCGGCGGCCGTCGCGTCGTCGGGGTCGTCGGCGGTCGGGTCCGGCTCGTTGAGGCTGAGGACGGCGCCGTCGAGGAGCGGAGGATGGCCGAGCAGGGTGTGTTCGTCCACCCGGTGCGCCCCGGCGTAGAGGTGCACGTGGGTGGCGGCCCGGGGCCCGCGCACGCCCACGGCGCCCGCGAGCGCGCCCGCGAGGGCGCCGAGCGCGGTGCCCACGGGCGCGGTGACCAGTACGTCCACGTAGGGGATGGCGGTGCCGGCGGCGGTCGGGCCGCTGCGCGGTCGGAGGACGGTCAGCCGGATCTGCATCTCGCCCGCGGGTCCCTTCTGCTGATGTGAAGCCTGGTACCGCTGCCTCGCGGCTCGGGCGGCCGCTGGGCCACAAAGGTGGCGAGTGTCCATCCTGCCATCCGTCACGGACGGTCCGCGCACGGTACCGGATTTGACGATCTTGCGATGATCGCCATGTTGGAGGTGGCGGAGGGTCAGGTCAACCGGTGCTCCGGCGGTGCCCGTGACCCTTCCCTAGGGGATGTCCCCCAACCCGTCCCCGAGACCGGTCGGACGGCCTGCCGGTCGCCTCCGAAACCCGAACGGTCACCGTTAGAGTGGCCGCAGACAGGGGCCCGGCAGGCTCACCGCACCGGCGGAGGAGCGCCCCGCGCGGGCGGCACGGCGAGGAGTGCGACAGGTGCGGCCAGTCGGCAGCAAGTATGTGCTTGAGGAGACCCTCGGACGGGGGGCCACCGGCACCGTCTGGCGCGGGCGGGTGCGCCCGGCCGCCGACGTGCCGGGCGGCGAGCCCGGGCAGGCCGTGGCGATCAAGGTGCTGCGCGAGGAACTGGCCGCGGACCCGGACGTCGTGATGCGCTTCCTGCGCGAGCGCTCCCTGCTGCTGCGGCTCACCCACCCCAACATCGTCCGGGTGTGCGACCTGGTCGTCGAGGGCGAGCTGCTGGCCCTCGTGATGGACCTCGTCGAGGGCCCCGACCTGGCCCGCTACCTGCGCTCCAACGGCCCGTTCAGCCCGATCGCCGGCGCCCTGCTGATGGCCCAGGTCGCGGACGCGCTCGCGGCCAGCCACGCCGACGGCATCGTCCACCGCGACCTCAAGCCGGCGAACGTCCTGCTCGCCTCCGTCCTGGTGGACGGCACCGAGCAGATGCACCCGATGCTGACCGACTTCGGCATCGCCCGCCTCGCCGACTCCCCGGGCATCACCCGCACCCACGAGTTCGTCGGCACGCCCGCCTACGTCGCCCCGGAGTCCGCCGAGGGCCGCGCCCAGACCTCCGCCGTGGACGTCTACGGCGCCGGGATCATGCTGTACGAGCTGGTCACCGGCCGCCAGCCGTTCCAGGGCGACGGCGCGCTCGCGGTCCTCCAGGCGCACCTCGCCCAGGAGCCGCAGCGGCCCAGCACGATGCCCGAGCCGCTGTGGACGGTGATCGAGCGCTGCCTGCGCAAGGACCCGGCGCAGCGGCCGTCCGCGACCTCGCTGGCGCGGGCGCTGCGCGTGGTGGCGGCGGGCGTCGGCGTGCACGCCTCCCCGGCGGCCGTGGACGCGGCGATCGCGGTCGGCGCGCTGCTGCAGCCGGACCCGCAGCCCGCCTCGGTGCCGGGCACGGCCACGGGTGCGCCGTTCGCGCCGGCGAGCGAGGACCGCACCCAGGTGCTGCCCGCCGGCGGCCCCGGCGCCCCGCAGTTCGACCCGGCCGCGGCGACCCGGGTGATGGGCACCCAGCCGCCGCCCGCGCCCCCGTACGGCAGCGCGGACCGCACGCAGGTGATGCCGCCCACCGCGGTGCCGCCGCCCCTGCCGGGCCCGCCGCAGGAGGAGGCGCCGCACCCGTGGCAGACGCAGCTGCGCGCCGCGCGGGACCGCAACCAGCAGACGCAGGTCGGCTACTTCGGCCCGGAAGACTTCGAGGAGCCGCAGGTCGCCCCGCAGCCCTACCAGGCGGGCCAGGGGGGTCAGGGCGGATACCCGGGCCAGGGCGGTCACCCCGGGGCGTACCAGCCCCAGCAGCCCGGCGGCCCCCGGCCCGACCAGCGCCGCCAGGGCCCGCCGCCGCCCGGGTACGCCCAGCGCCCGCCGGTCGCCCCGCCGCCCTACCGGGCGAACCAGGCGAACCAGGGGGGACAGGCGGGCCAGGGCGGCCGTCCGCAGCCGCCCGGCGGCTACCGGCAGGCCCCGGAGGGCTACGGCCGGTCGCAGGCCGGCTACCCGCCGCCGCCCCCGCCCGCCCCGGTGCGCCGGGCCGAGCCGCCCGCGCCGCAGCACCGGGAGCCCCCGCAACGCCGCGAGGAGCCGCCGGCCCGCCGGGAGGCGCCGCCGGCGCCGTCGCGCCGCGAGCCGGCCCCGCCGCGCGAGCGGCGCCCGCGCAGCCGCAACCGGATGTACATCCCGGGGCTCGGCTGCCTCAAGGGCTGCCTGATGGTGCTGCTGGTGCTGGCGGTCGCCGCCGTGGCGCTGTGGAACTTCACGCCGCTGCCGCACTACTGGGACAACGTCCAGGGCTGGTACCACACGGCCTACGACTGGGTGACCAACGTCTTCGACAGCGCGAGGAACTGACGCCCCGCCGGGTCCGGCCGCCCCCCGGCGGCCGCCCGGACGGCGGGATTGACGCTTTGTCGACAATTTCGAAGATTTCTCGCCCGCGAGTGCCGCCCCGGGGCCCTCAGGCGGCCCGCGAGGGGGGTCGGGGCGCGTAGGTTGGTCGGTGTTGTCCCGCCCCACCGAGCGCACCGGACCTTCCGGCGCGCTCCCGCGCCGCCCACGGAGCAGCATTGGCACGCAAGATCGGCAGCCGGTACACCGTCCACCAGGTGATCGGCCGGGGTTCGGCCGGGACGGTCTGGCTCGGCGAGGGGCCGGACGGCCCGGTGGCGGTCAAGCTGCTGCGCGAGGACCTGGCCGCCGACCAGGTGCTGGTCGGCCGCTTCGTGCAGGAGCGCGCCGCGCTGACCAGCCTCGACCACCCCCGGGTGGTCGGCGTGCGCGACATGGTCGTGGACGGCAGCGACCTCGCCCTCGTCATGGAGCTCGTCCAGGGCACCGACCTGCGCTCCCGGCTCGAACGCGACGGTGCCCTGCCCCCGCAGACCGCCGCCTCGGTCATCGCCGACGTCGCCGACGGCCTGGCCGCCGCGCACGCGGCCGGCATCGTCCACCGCGACGTCAAACCCGAGAACGTCCTGCTCGACCTCGCCGCCGCCCCCGGCCCCGGCGGAGCCCCGCGCGCCAAGCTCACCGACTTCGGCGTGGCCCGCCTGGTGGACGCCCCGCGCCGCACGCGGGCCACCCGGATCATCGGCACCCCCGACTACCTCGCCCCCGAGATCATCGAGGGCCTGGAGCCGCGCGCCGCCGTCGACATCTACGCCCTCGCCACCGTGCTCTACGAGCTGCTGGCCGGCTTCACCCCCTTCGGCGGCGGCCACACCGGCGCCGTGCTGCGCCGCCACGTCACCGAGCAGGTGCCGCCGATCCCCGGCCTGCCGGACGGGCTGTGGCGGATCATCTCCGAGTGCCTGGCCAAGGCCCCCGCCTCCCGGTTGCGCGCCGCCGAGCTGGCCGCCAGGCTGCGCGAGCAGCTGCCCGCGCTGGCGGGCCTGCCGGTGCTCGCCGTCCCCTCGCAGGGCCGCGCCCCGGCGGAGGAGGCGATCACCCCCGGCGAGGCCGTCTACGCCGAGGTGGACGCCGCCCCCGGCGCCCACAAGCGCCGCCGCGGCCCGGCCGTCCCGCTGGTGCCCGGCGTCGCCCCGGACTCCACCCGGGACACCCACACCAGCCTGCGCCGTCCGTCCGCGGACGAGCTGGCCGCCTACGCCGCCGAGTCCCGCGCCCAGCGCACCGCCCCCGGCGCGGGCCACCGCCGCGACCGCCAGGCCCTGCTGCGCCGCCGCCGGCTGCTCGCCGTCGTGCTGGCCACCGTCCTGCTGCTGGCGGGCGCCGCCGCGGCCTGGACGGCCTTCGCGGCCACCGCCCCGGACCGCGGCCACCCGGCCCGTCCGGCCGTCCACAGCACCGCCCCGCGGGCCCCCTAGAACCGCTCCCGGGCGGCCGGGGGACCCCGGTGTCGTCATGACCACCCCCGGAACCATTACGCTGGGGGCGTGGCAGCCGTCGATCCTTCCGAAGAGCTCAAGAACCTCGAATCGACCATGGGGTCGATCGAGGCCGTCCTCGACCTGGACAAGATCCGGGCCGACATCGCGGTCCTGGAGGAGGAGGCAGCCGCCCCCACCCTGTGGGACGACGTCGCGAACGCGCAGAAGGTGACCAGCCGGCTCTCCTTCCTCCAGGGCGAGCTGCGCCGGGTCGAGGGCCTGCGCAGCCGCATCGACGACCTGGGCGTGCTGTTCGAGCTGGCCGAGGCCGAGGACGACGCGGACACCCGCACCGAGGCCGAGACCGAGCTCAAGTCGCTCCAGAAGGCTGTCGAGGAGCTGGAGGTCCGCACCCTCCTGTCCGGCGAGTACGACGCCCGTGAGGCGCTGATCAACATCCGGGCCGAGGCCGGTGGCGTCGACGCCGCCGACTTCGCCGAGCAGCTCATGCGCATGTACCTGCGCTGGGCCGAGCGGCACGGGTACCCGACCGAGGTGTACGACACCTCGTACGCCGAAGAGGCCGGGATCAAGTCCGCGACCTTCACCGTGAAGGCGCCGTACGCCTACGGCACGCTCTCGGTCGAGCAGGGCACGCACCGCCTGGTCCGCATCTCGCCGTTCGACAACCAGGGCCGTCGCCAGACCTCCTTCGCCGGCGTCGAGGTGCTCCCGGTCGTCGAGCAGTCCGACCACGTCGACATCGACGAGTCCGAGCTGCGCATCGACGTCTACCGCGCCTCCGGCCCCGGCGGCCAGGGCGTCAACACCACCGACTCGGCGGTGCGCATCACGCACATCCCGACCGGTGTCGTGGTCTCCTGCCAGAACGAGCGCTCGCAGATCCAGAACAAGGCCTCCGCGATGAACGTCCTCCAGGCGAAGCTGCTGGAGCGGCGCCGCCAGGAGGAGCGCGCGGCGATGGACGCGCTCAAGGACAGCGGCAGCTCCTGGGGCAACCAGATGCGCTCCTACGTCCTGCACCCGTACCAGATGGTCAAGGACGTCCGGACGGCGTTCGAGGCCGGCAACCCGCAGGCCGTCCTGGACGGCGACATCGACGGCTTCATCGAGGCCGGGATCCGCTGGCGCAAGCAGCGCGAGACCGCGAACGAGGCGTAAGGAGCTCGGCCTCGATGAAAATCAAGCACAGCATCGAGGCCGGTATCCGCCGGCGCAAGCAGCGCGAGACCGCGAACGAGGCGTGAGGAGCTCGGCCTCGATGAAAATCAAGCACAGCATCGAGGCCGGTATCCGCCGGCGCAAGCAGCGCGAGACCAGCGCCGAGTAATCGGGCGACGACGCAGGAGGGCCCCCGACCGGGATCGGTCGGGGGCCCTTCGCGTTCGGTACGTCCCGTCGTGCCTCAGGCCAGCGCCTGCCGGGCGATCAGCGCCACCGCGAGCAGTCCGGCCAGCAGGGCCAGCAGCACCGCGGGGGAGAGCGCGGCGAACGGACCCTGCTGCTCCTGCAGCCGGGCCCGGTTGGCGCGGCAGACCGGGCAACGGCCCTCGCTCACGCGTCCGTTGCAGTTGGCGCACACCAGATGGTCGCAGGTCATGCGATCTCCTCCTCGCTGCTAGAACCAACGCACCGGACGGGGCTTTGGTTCCTTCGCGTGCCCTGTGCGGGGGAGCGGCCGGGCACGGTCGCTCACTCCACTCTGCCAGGTTCCGACCGTTCCGGCTCCCGGGCTGTGAGATGCCTCGCAATTTTCGGGGCATAAGGGGACATTGTCCCCCAGTCTCCGGTAACCGTCCGCTCCGGGCCCTGCGGGCCGACGGTGGATTCGCGTATGGTCCCAAGCCGGGAGCGGCCCTTTCCGTTCCCTTCGCCCGCCCCCGGACCGGGCCCACAGGGGTGGACCGACCGAGGACTGGCGCCGCCTAGGATGGCCTCCGTGATGCAGCCGTGATCAGATTCGACAACGTCTCCAAGACCTATCCCAAGCAGAACCGTCCCGCCCTGGACAACGTCTCGCTGGAGATCGAGAAGGGTGAGTTCGTCTTCCTGGTCGGCTCGTCCGGCTCGGGGAAGTCCACCTTCCTGCGCCTGTGCCTGCGCGAGGAACGCCCCTCCACGGGTGAGGTGCACGTCCTCGGCAAGGACCTGGGCAAGCTGTCCAACTGGAAGGTGCCGCACATGCGCCGCCAGCTGGGCACCGTCTTCCAGGACTTCCGCCTGCTGCCCAACAAGACCGTCGCGCAGAACGTCGCCTTCGCCCTCGAAGTGATCGGCAAGCCCAAGAGCGCCATCAACAAGGTGGTGCCCGAGGTGCTGGAGCTGGTCGGCCTCGGCGGCAAGGAGGACCGCATGCCCGGCGAGCTCTCCGGCGGTGAGCAGCAGCGCGTCGCGATCGCCCGCGCGTTCGTGAACCGGCCGATGCTGCTGATCGCGGACGAGCCCACCGGCAACCTCGACCCGCAGAACTCGGTCGGCATCATGAAGCTGCTCGACCGCATCAACCGCACCGGCACCACGGTGCTGATGGCGACCCACGACCAGGCCATCGTCGACCAGATGCGCAAGCGCGTCATCGAGCTCGACAAGGGCCTGCTGGTCCGCGACCAGGCCCGCGGCGTCTACGGATACCAGCACTGACCCACCCCCGCTGAACCGTAGGGCCGCCGGCCCGAGCCGTCCGACCCAGCAGTACCGACCCTGGAGTTGTTACACGCATGCGCGCCCAGTTCGTCCTGTCGGAGATCGGTGTGGGTCTCCGCCGCAACCTGACCATGACCATCGCGGTCGTCGTCAGCGTCGCGCTCTCCCTCGCCCTCGCCGGTTCCTCGCTCCTGGTCCGCGACCAGGTGAACTCCATGAAGGGGTACTGGTACGACAAGGTCGAGGTGAGCATCTACTTCTGCACCAAGTCCGACGCCCGGAACTCCCCGCAGTGCGGGCAGGGCGCGGCCACCGACCAGCAGGTGCAGGACGTCAAGGCCCAGCTGGACAAGATGGACTCGGTGGTCCAGTCGTCGACCTTCGAGAGCTCCGCGGAGGCGTACAAGCACTGGAAGGAGATGAACCCGGACAACCCGCTCATCTCCGTCCTCGGTCCGGACGCCATGCCGCAGTCCTGGCGGGTGAAGCTCAACGACCCGACGAAGTACGACGTCATCCAGAGCGCCTTCGCCGGGAAGCCCGGCGTCAAGTCGGTGGAGGACCAGCGGAAGATCCTGGAGAACCTCTTCGGCCTGCTGAACGGTCTGCAGACGGCGGCCTTCGTCATCATGGTGCTGATGCTGTTCGTCGCGCTGCTGCTGATCGTCAACACCGTCCGGGTGTCGGCGTACAGCAGGCGGCGTGAGACCGGCATCATGCGCCTGGTCGGCGCCTCCAACTTCTACGTCCAGATGCCGTTCATCGCCGAGGCCGCGTTCTCCGCGCTGCTCGGGGCCGTGATGGCCTCCGGACTGCTGCTCGGCGGGCACTTCTTCGTCCAGAACTGGCTGGCCGACCGGGTGCAGTTCATCCACTTCATCGGGCTGAGCTCGGTGCTGGCGGTGATCCCGCTGCTGGTCGTGGTCGGCATGGCGATGGCCGGTGTCGCGGCGTTCTTCACGCTGCGCAAGTACCTCAAGGTCTGATCCTCCGGGCCCCGGGCGGGGGGGGGGGGGGCGGCGGGGCGGCGGGGGGCGGGGGGCGCGCGCCGGGCGGGGGGGCCGCGGGCGCGCCCCGCCCCGCGGGGGGCCACCGCCCCGTGCAC
>NZ_JBHWGD010000012.1:131169-133579 GCF_042733235.1 Kitasatospora sp. NPDC059722 | reverse complement strand
GGGTTGGTGTTTTTATACCTCTTTTCCATACACCCCCTTTTTCTTCCCCCGGGGCCCGGGCCTCCCCCGCCCCGCCCCGGCCCCGCCGGGGGCCGCCGTCGTTCCGCGCTCGGCCGTTCCGGCCCGCGGCGCCGCGCGCGGTGTCTACACTCCGATGCCATGCTGGAAACTCCGCGCAGGGCACGTCAGGTGGCCACCCTCAGCCTGGTGTTCGGCGCCGTGCTGCTGGCCGGGGCCGCCACCGGCGCCTGGGGGGACCCGAGCGAAGCGCCGCGCCGCCCGTCCGCGGACGTTGTCCGGCCCGCGTCCGTCGTCCCCGGTGTCACCGCGGACCCGGCCGGCACCGCGCTCTCGGAGCAGCAGGCCGAGCACCTGCTCGGCGCCAGCGGCGACCGCTGGGGGGCGTACTACAGCGCGCAGGAGTACGCGGAGTTCAGCCAGGGCCTGGACGGCCGCTACCTAGGGGTGGGGCTGTCGGTGGGCCGCGGCGAGGACGGCGTCACCGAGGTGTCCCAGGTCGCCCCGGGCGGTCCGGCCGCCGCGGCCGGGATCGCCCCCGGGGACCGGCTGCTGAGGATCGACGCCGACCAGGCCGACCGGCTGCCGGTCACCGAGGTCGTCGCCCGGCTGCGCGGCCGCGACGGCGAGCGCAGGGCCGGCTCCGAGGTCACCGTCGACGTCCGGCGCGGCGACGGCGAGGTGCGCGAACTGCGCTTGCGCCGGGCCCTCCTGGACAGCCAGCAGGTCACCGCGGAGCACCTGGACAAGGGCGTGCTGCGGATCGTCGTGCGGGCCTTCACCACCAGCGTGGCCGACCAGGTGCGCGCCGCGCTGCGCGCCCCGCACGCCGGCGTGGTGCTCGATCTGCGCGGAAATTCCGGCGGGTTGGTCGACGAGGCCGTCGCCACCGCCGGGGCCTTCCTGGACGGCGGCGCGGTCGGCTCGTACCAGGAGCGCGGCGACACCAGGGAGTTGACCGCCCCGGCCGGCGGTGACCAGCGCACCCCGCTCGTGGTGCTCGTGGACGGCGGCACGATGAGCGCCGCCGAACTGCTCGCCGGCGCGCTCCAGGACCGCAGCCGCGCGGTCGTGGTGGGCTCGCGGACCTTCGGCAAGGGCACCGTCCAGCAGCCGAGCCGGCTCGCCGACGGCGCCGTGCTGGAGATGACCGTCGGCCGCTACCACACCCCGGCCGGCCGCTCCCTCGACGGCACCGGCCTCACCCCCGACGTCCCCGCGTCCGGCTCCGAGGACGCCGACGCCCTGGCCCTGCGCGTCCTGGCCGGGCTCGGCACCCGGGCCTAAAGGGCTGCCCCGCCGGGCCCGAAGTGCGAGAATGACGGCGCTATGGCAAAGGAAACCGGACACAAGCTGATCGCGCAGAACAAGAAGGCGCGACACGAGTACTCGATCCTCGACACCTACGAGTGCGGCCTCGTGCTCACCGGGACCGAGGTGAAGTCACTGCGCGAGGGGAGGGCCAACCTGGTCGACGGCTACGCCTACATCCAGAACCACGAGGCCTGGATCGACAACGTCTTCATCCCCGAGTACACGCAGGGGACGTGGACCAACCACGCCGCGCGCCGCAAGCGCAAGCTGCTGCTGCACAGGATGGAGATCCACAAGATCGAGACCAAGGTGCGCGACGCGGGCCACACCCTCATCCCGCTCTCGCTGTACTTCAAGGACGGCCGGGTGAAGCTCGAACTGGCGCTCGCGGTCGGCAAGAAGCTGTACGACAAGCGTCAGACGCTGCGCGAGAAGCAGGACACCCGCGAGACGGCACGCGCCGTGGCGGCCGCCCGACGGCGCCAGGGTTAATCCGCTGGACCCTCGCCCGTCGCCTCGCGTACTATGGCGCCAGCAACACGGACGGTCACCGTCCGAGCTGTTTCTCAAAAAAACATGGGGATGATCGGTTTCGACAGGGGATGTTGAAACAGGGGAAGCGAGCCGAGGAACGCGGCAATGATCTCGTTAACCACGTGTCGCAAAAAAATAATCGCCAACTCTAAGCGCGATTCCCAGCAGTTCGCTCTCGCTGCCTAATAAGCACCGATAGCGCTTGGGTGTCAGACCGGGGAGTTCCCGACCCGGACCCTGGCATAATCTAGGGAACTCAACCGTCCGCCCGGGCTGCGAGGGTGGATGGGAAATCAAACAGCAGCTGGGCCTGTTGGCGGCTCGTCCGTGTGACCGCCAGGGCCGAGAAAAGCACAGCGGACTGCGCTCGGAGAAGCCCTGAATTAACTCCACTGGACCCGGGTTCGATTCCCGGCATCTCCACCACCCCATGTTCACAAGTGAAGGGCGGGGCCCCCCCAAGGGGGGGGGGGCGGGGCCGGGGCGCCCGGGGGGTTTTAACAACAAACAGCCCCCCCCACGCGAAGAGGATAGGGGTGTGGGG
>NZ_JBHWGD010000012.1:125845-131159 GCF_042733235.1 Kitasatospora sp. NPDC059722 | reverse complement strand
TCTGGGCGCCGCCCACCCCTCTTAAAACCCCCCCGGCCCCGGGGCCGGGCCCCCGCCAACCCCCCCCCCCCATTTAAAAACAGTCCCGCCCGCCCCCCCCCCGGGGGGGCCCGGCCTTCACGTTTCCCCCGACCGAGGCGTAGGATCATCCGTCCGCTCGTTTTCCGGAGCCGGATTCCGTCGCAACCACCGAGGCCATGCAGAGCAACACGGACACCACCCCCGCCACCGACCACGAGACCGTGCGCGAGCGCGAGATCGCCGGTGAGCAGCAGCACCTCGACACCGTCTACCACCGGCTCGAGGAGAAGCTCGCCGAGGCCGAGTACATCCTGGAGGACGCCGCCAAGCGGGTCCAGGTCGGCACGCCCGGCGCGCTCGCCGAGCGCGACGCCCAGGTCTACCGGGCCGGTGCGCACCTCCAGCGGCTCAACAACGAGTTCGAGGACTTCCTGTTCGGCCGGATCGACCTCCAGCGGGCCGACGCCCCGGAGGAGCACGGCATCCCCTCCGACACGCCGCTCGACCCGGCCGACCCCGCGGTGGCCGAGACCCTGCACATCGGCCGGCTCGGCGTCCTGGACGCCGAGTACGGCCCGCTGGTGATCGACTGGCGGGCGCCCGCCGCCGCGCCGTTCTACCGCGCCACCCCGGTCGAGCCGGGCCGGGTGATCCGCCGCCGGGTGATCCGCTCCAAGGGCCGCAAGGTGATCGGCGTCGAGGACGACCTGCTGCGCCCCGACCTCACCCCCACCCTGGGCGGCGAGGAGCTGGCGGTCGTCGGCGACGGCGCGCTGATGGCCTCGCTCGGCCGCGCCCGCAGCCACTCGATGCGCGACATCGTCTCGTCCATCCAGAAGGAGCAGGACGAGGTCATCCGCGCCGCCGCCGGCGGTGCCACGCTCGTCACCGGCGGCCCGGGCACCGGCAAGACCGCCGTCGCCCTGCACCGCGCCGCGTACCTGCTCTACCAGGACCGCCGCCGCTACGCCGGGGGCATCCTGGTCGTCTCGCCGACCCCGCTGCTGGTCTCCTACACCGAGGGCGTGCTGCCCTCGCTCGGCGAGGAGGGCCAGGTCGCGATCCGCGCGGTCGGCTCGCTGGTGGACGGCATCGAGGCGGGCACCTACGACAGCCCCGAGGCCGCCCGGGTCAAGGGCTCGGGCCGCATGGTGCAGCTGCTGCGCCGGGCCGCCCGCGCGGCGCTGGAGCTGGGCGCGCCGCAGGAGCTCAAGGTGGTCGCCCGCGGCGAGGTGCTGAAGCTCGACGCCGGCCGGCTGAAGGCCGTCCGCGGCAACGTGGTGGGCTCGGGCGGCACGCCGCTGAACCTGCTGCGCCCGCGCGCCCGCCGGCTGCTGCTGGACGCCCTGTGGCAGGAGGCCACCCGGCACCTGCCGAGGCCCACCGACCACTACGCCCGCGAGCAGCGCCAGGAGGAGAAGGAGTCCTTCGACGAGTACGTCTCGGACGAGGCGTCGTTCCTGGACTTCTTGGACGCCTGGTGGCCGGCGCTGTCCCCGCGCAAGGTGCTCGGCACGCTCAAGCACGCGCGCCACACCAACCGGATCGCCCGCCGCGCCGTCACCCCGGACGAGGCGAGGCTGCTGGCGGGCTCCTGGCGGCACCTGTCGGCGGCCGGCGAGGGCGCGCTGTCGGCGCACGACGTCGCGCTGGTGGACGAGCTCCAGGTGCTGCTCGGCGAGCCGGCCCGGCGGAAGGTCCGCGAGGTGGACGCGGTGGACCTGCTGACCGGCCTGGAGGAGGTCACCACCTTCGCCGACCGCAGTGCCCGCCAGCGCGACCGCCAGCCGGTGGAGCGCACGGAGTACGCGCACGTGATCGTGGACGAGGCGCAGGACCTCACCCCGATGCAGTGGCGGTTGATCGGCCGCCGGGCCCGGATGGCGACCTGGACGATCGTCGGGGACCCGGCCCAGTCCTCCTGGCCGTTCCCGCAGGAGGCGCAGGCCGCGCTGGACGAGGTGCTCGCGGGCAAGCAGCGCCGCCGGTTCACGCTGACCGTCAACTACCGCAACCCGGCCGAGATCGCCGAGGTGGCGGCCAAGGTGCTGGCGCTCGCCGCGCCGGGCACGCCGTCGCCGCGCGCGGTGCGCCACGTCGGGGTGGAGCCGCGCTTCGCGGCCGTCACCGACCCGTCGCCGGAGGCCTTCGGCGCGGCGGCCAAGGCCGAGCTGGAGCGCCTGCTGTCCGAGGTGGACGGCACCGTCGCGATCGTGGTGCCGATGGACCGCCGGGCCGAGGCGGCCGGCTGGGCCGAGGGCCTGGGCGAGCGCGTGGTGGCGCTGGGCAGCCTGGAGGCGAAGGGCCTGGAGTACGACGCGACGGTGGTGGCCGACCCGACCGGGATCGCCGGCGAGTCCGAGGCGGGCCTGCGGGTGCTCTACGTGGCGCTCACCCGCGCGACCCAGCGGCTGACCGTGCTGTCCGGTCCGGACGACCTGCCGGACTCGGCCGGCGTGCCCGCGCTGCTGCACGGCTGACGCGCGGCTGACGGCGGGTCCGCGGCCACGAAGAAGGCCCCTCACCGGATGGTGAGGGGCCTTCAGACGTTTACGACACCGACCCGCCATGCTCGCCTCGCGGCAAGTGGTCCCTCTGAGGGACGAAGGTTGGGCCCGGGGGCTTGGATCGAGCCGGTGTCCCGTCCAATGTAACGCATCGGCCCGGAGAGGCAAGAAGTCGCGGGCCCTGTTGTCGCCCGCCCGCCGTCGGCCCGCCGGCCGTCCGGGGGCCCGCTTGTGGGGTCCGCACACTCAATGAACGTTATTTCTGGCTACGCCCTGGTAGGTGCGACGATCGAGGTCTAGCATGCGCAGGTGATGCCTTCAACAAAATGTTGAACCTGCCGATGGACGGAAGAAGGAAGCGTCGATGGCGACGGTGCCAAGTGTCTCCAACTCGATCACGGTGCGGCTCGAAGTCCCGGCCCAGAGCAACGCGGTCAGCGCGATCACCACGGCGGTCGAGTCCTCCGGCGGATCGGTCACCGGCCTCGACGTCACCGCCTCCGGCCTGGAGGCGCTGCGGATCGACGTGACGGTGGCCGCCTCCTCGGTGGCCCACGGCGAGGAGATCGTCGAGAAGCTGCGGGCGATCGACGGCGTGTCGATCGGCAAGGTGTCGGACCGCACCTTCCTGATGCACCTCGGCGGCAAGATCGAGATGTCGTCCAAGCTGCCGATCCGCAACCGTGACGACCTCTCCATGATCTACACCCCGGGCGTGGCCCGCGTGTGCATGGCGATCGCCGAGAACCCCGAGGACGCCCGCCGCCTCACCATCAAGCGCAACAGCGTCGCCGTCGTCACCGACGGCTCGGCGGTGCTGGGCCTGGGCAACATCGGCCCGGCGGCCGCGCTGCCGGTCATGGAGGGCAAGGCGGCCCTGTTCAAGCGCTTCGCCGGCATCGACGCCTGGCCGCTCTGCCTGGACACCCAGGACACCGACGAGATCGTGGCCATCGTCAAGGCGATCGCCCCGGGCTTCGCCGGCATCAACCTGGAGGACATCTCCGCGCCGCGCTGCTTCGAGATCGAGGCCCGGCTGCGCGAGGCCCTGGACATCCCGGTCTTCCACGACGACCAGCACGGCACGGCGATCGTGGTGCTCGCCGCCCTCACCAACGCGCTGAAGGTGGTCGGCAAGGACATCGCCGACATCCGCGTGGTGATGTCGGGCGCCGGCGCCGCCGGCACCGCGATCCTCAAGCTGCTGCTGGCCGCCGGCGTCGAGCACGCCACCGTCGCCGACGTGCGCGGCGTGGTCCACCAGGGCCGTGACGACCTCAACGACAGCCTGCGCTGGATCGCCGAGCACACCAACCGCTCGGGCCGCACCGGCAGCCTCAAGGAGGCCGTGGCGGGCGCGGACGTCTTCATCGGCGTGTCGGCCCCGAACGTCCTGGACGGCGACGACCTGGCCACCATGGCCGAGAACGCGATCGTCTTCGCGCTGGCCAACCCGGACCCGGAGGTCGACCCGGCGATCGCCCGTCAGACCGCCGCCGTGGTGGCCACCGGCCGCAGCGACTTCCCGAACCAGATCAACAACGTGCTGGTCTTCCCGGGCGTCTTCCGCGGCCTGCTGGACGCCCAGAGCCGCACCGTGAACACCGAGATGATGATCGCCGCCGCCCGGGCGCTGGCCACCACCGTCGGCGACGACGAGCTGAACGCGAACTACATCATCCCGAGCGTCTTCCACAAGGACGTCGCCAAGACCGTGGCCTCCGCGGTGCGCGAGGCGGCCCTGGCGGGGGCTCAGGGCGAGCCCGTTCCGGCCCGTCCCACCCCGGGCATCGTCGGCACCCTCGACACGGCTTCCTTCCCCACCGTCAAGCTCTGACGGGGGAGCCCGCGGCGGTGCCGCGGATCGGTCAAATGACCGAATAGCGCCCGTACTCGCCCAAGTCCGCCCCGAACCCTTGCGACACAAGGGCGAGGGGCGTGTTTGGGCTTGTCGTGCCTAGGGCGTACGGTAGCCCTGCACGGGGCAGGCGTGTCCGACAAGTACGGAACGTCCCCCTGGTCTTCCGGCGTGTCGTCCCGACCGCCGCCCGCTCCCGGTCCGCCGGAGCCGACGGAGCGTCACACCTCCGACGGGAGGGCGATGTTCGGGTGGCTCGGCCGGGGCCCGATTGGCTTTCTCGGGGCCGGTCGGGGCAGGATTCGTATCCAGGCAGGCGGGCGGGCCTTCGAAGGCTCCGGCGCGCGGCATCGGGTGCGGACCCGGCCTGCGACCACGCATTGCCTGCACGAGCACTGTGTGCGGACCTGCGGCCCATCCGGGTGCCCCCCGGTGGGAGCACCGATGGGCCCCCGCACACCGCAAGCGAACAGACCACAGGAGTACACATGAACCGCAGTGAGCTGGTGGCCGCGCTGTCCGAGCGCGCCGAGGTGACCCGCAAGGACGCCGACGCCGTTCTGGC
Source organism: Kitasatospora sp. NPDC059722 (assembly GCF_042733235.1). Lineage (NCBI taxonomy): Bacteria > Bacillati > Actinomycetota > Actinomycetes > Kitasatosporales > Streptomycetaceae > Kitasatospora > Kitasatospora sp. NPDC059722. Next base: position 126,208 of record NZ_JBHWGD010000012.1, on the reverse strand, counting down.
CGCCTTCGCCGAGATCGTCGGCGAGGTCGTCGCCAAGGGCGACGAGAAGGTCACCATCCCCGGTTTCCTGACCTTCGAGCGCACCCACCGCGCTGCCCGCACCGCGCGCAACCCGCAGACCGGCGAGCCGATCCAGATCGCCGCGGGCTACAGCGCCAAGGTGAGCGCCGGCTCCAAGCTGAAGGAAGCCGCCAAGGGCGCTGCCTGAGCCACCCCTTGAACGCCCGAGAGGCGGGGGGCGCCCCCGGGCGCCCCCCCCCCCCCCCGCCGGACACCCACCCCCCCCCCCCGCGCCACCCAGACAAGCGGGACGCAACAAAGGGGGGCCCCGCAGGCGCACCAGAGGCAAACAAGAAGACTGAA